>DXUR01000036.1 GCA_019417795.1 Clostridiales bacterium
GCGCGAAGCCGATGCCAGTCTCCTCCACCGTTACTGTGTCGCAAAGGGAAACGGACTGCATCACCATCCGCAGCTCGTGGTAGCCGTCCGTCCGGCGGCCTAAAATGTTCAGGGCCAGATTGATTTTCGCCGGGGCCTGTTCCTGTATCTTCATCGAATCCTCCTGGCTTCCAGATAGTAGCGCTTATCCCGCGCCTCTCCCATGGAGAAGGTCTTGCGGGGCAGCACGCCGTCGGCCATCACGGTGGGGAACAGCTGCTCCTTCCCCATGAGCGGCAGCAGGAATCCCAGATTCCCCGGCCGACTGCCCAGCTTTCGGGCCACGTCATCCCCGTGGATGTAATCCACCTGCACCTCCGGATGGTCCCTGCAATATGCGTCCAGAAAGGCTTGCAGCGTTCCCACCGTCAACTGCGCTTTGGGGTGCGGAACCGTCCACAGGCCGTCCATTCCCTGACCGCAGACCTCTGCTGTATGCCCCTCTCCCCCGCCAGTATGCGCGCCGGGATAGAACGCCTGAAAGGCGTCCCACAGATCCCGGCCGTCCACATGGAACAGTACCCGGTGGATGGGTTCAAAGGTCAACGCGTCATCGTGAAGATTCACCACCTCCACCAAGGCGTACCGGGCGGGCAAGGACGCCCACCGCTCCGGCGGCGTCACCTTTTTCAGATTTTCATAGCAGGCTTTGGCGGTGGCCAGAGAATGATTGCCGTCTCCCACGGCGAACAGCAGCGGGGCCGCGTCCGCCATGCCGTACTTATCCGCCATGGCCTCCGGACTTTTCAGGGCGCTCAGGGTGTTGGCCACCCGGCTCATCTGACTATCAGTCAGCCGCCAGCCCTTCACATGGCCGCCGCCCAGCATGAGGTCCGTGTCATAGAGGGCTTCCATGACGCCGGTCTCCCCTGTCAGCGGTTCGATCACGCTTCTCTGCGGATCGTCGATCAGCAGCATCACGTGGGGCAGTTCCAGCGCCGCGTGCTCCCGCACCCGTACCCGGGGTGGGATGCGCTCCAACACCGTCCCCTCCGTGGCCCGGATCAGCGCCCCGGAGCCAGGGGTGAAGTCATATTGCTCCAGATCAACGCAGCCAATCAATCCATGCCGCACCCGGCCGTCAGACTGCGTGCGCTCCAGATAGATCAGGCTGTCCGGGAGTGTCCGGAACAGGCCATCCGCCAAGTAGCGGTCCATAGAAGCGTTGATGGTCTCAATTCGCTTGTCCACATCCGGGCCGTTCAGATAGACCTCCGGCAGCACCAGCCGCAGGGCTGACGGAGCCTCCCCTACGGCTGCTTCCGCCGCCTGCCAGTAGTCCGGCTGGGAGGTGAACTGGTCACAGGCGACCACCGGCCATTTTTTCATGTCTGCCGTCTGCGGCAGTAAGATATCCGCCGGGTAAAAGGCGGTCTGTTCAAATCGTTGATCCATAGGTATCCCTCACTGTTTTGGATTTCGTTTTTCATTATAATGCAGACGCATCTGCCTTGCAAGGTATGAATAAAATCCGTCTTTTACGAAAACACTACGGACAGTTCACTTGTCACACAGGAGGTACAATATGATCGTTGACAAAATTGCGCTGATCCTTGTGATCGTCGGCGCGCTGAACTGGGGCGGCGTGGGGCTGTTCGGCTTTGATACCGTCGCATTCCTGTTCGGCGGACAGGCCGCCGTCCTCTCCCGGATCGTCTACGCGCTGGTCGGGCTGGCAGGTCTCTGGTGCGTCACGCTGCTGTTCCGGGACACGGAGGACAACACTGGCCACGCGCCTCACACAGCCTGAGCCATTCAACAAAAAAGAGCACCTTACGGTGCTCTTTTTTCCTGTTATTTTCCGTTTTGCAGACGCCTCACCAAGTCCTCTGCCGGGGTGACGTTGACGGTGCGGTAGGTGGTGTAGATCACCATGCCGGGGCGGGCGCCCGCCGGTTTTTTGACATACTTCACCTGTGTGCAGTCCACCGGCACGTTGGCGCTGTCCTTGGCCTGGGAGTAGTAGGCGGCCAGACCTGCGGCCTCTGTAATATCCTGATCCCCCGGCTCCCCGCCGTTGGTACAGAGGATCACATGGGAGCCGTGGAGCTTTTGCACATGGAACCACAGATCCCGGTAGTCGGCGTCCTTCAGGGTCAGCTTGTCGTTCTGGCGGTTGTTCCGCCCCACCAGTACCCGGAAGCCGCCGGAGGTTTTGAATTCCCGTGGCTTGGAGGGCCGCTGGAGCACCTTCTTCCCCTGCTTACGGATGAAGCCGGCATCGCTCATTTCCCCCCGGATGTCCAGAAAGTCCTGCTCTGTTTCCGCCTGCTGGATCTCCTGCAAAACGCTCTCCAAATAAGCAAGGTCACGGCGGGCCAAGTCCATCTGCTCCCGGAGGTACTTCTCCGCTGTCTTAGCCTTGGTGTAGCGCTTATAATACTTGGCGGCGTTCTGCTGGGGCGTCAGCAGCGGGTCCAGCGGAATGGTGACCTCCGCCAGATTTTCATCGTAGTAATTCTGGCAGACCAGCTTGCTCTCCCCACGCTCCATGCGGTAGAGGTTGGCGGTGATGAGGTCCCCGGACAGCCGCAGAGCGTCCCGCTCCTGGGTGGCAGCGTAGTCTTTCTCCTGCAAGGCCAGTTTGCGCCGCACCCGGTCCCGGGCGGTGGTAGCGGTGCGGATCAGGTCCGCTCCCCGCTGCCGCACCCGCTCCTGCCGCTCCTTGGCTTCATAAAAGCTGTCCAGCAGAGCGGAAAAGCTCTCAAAGGTCTCCGTTTCCGCCGCAAGGCCGTATTGGTGCACCGGCAGGGCGGAAAATTCAAAGGGAACACCCTCCCGTTTCAGAACGATCGGCGTAAAGCGGTTTTCCTTTACACAATTTGCAAACGCAAAGAAAGCGTCCTGAAAAGGGCTTCTTCCGGCCTCGTCCAGATTGCAGAGCCGCCCGTCCGTTTCCCCGCAGGCCCGGAAGCTGAGTTCCCGGGCCATCAGGGGCGAAATTCCGAAATAGGCGTCCAGCAGGAAGCGATCCAGCTGGATCTCCGGATTGACTTGGGCCAGCTTTTCGGCAAGGCCCTCCTCTGTTTCCTCTAAAAAGGGCAGCCGTCCTGTGGAGGCGGGAGGCTCGTAAAAAAGCCCCGGCAGTACCTGCCGGGCTGCGGACATCTCTGCGTCCACCCGGCGCATACAGTCGATGACCCGGTTCTCGCCGTCCAGCAGGATCAGGTTGGAGCGGCGGCCCATGGCCTCCAGCACCAGCGTCCGGTGGCCCGGCTGACCGAAATCATCGGTCACGTCCAGTTCAATTCGCACCAGCCGTTCCAAACCCGGCTGGGTGATCTCTGCCACCCGTGCCCCCACCAGATGCTTGCGCAGCAGCATACAGAACATGGGCGGCTCTGCCGGATTGTCCCGCAGCAGCTCCGTCAGCTGGAGACGGGGGGCATTAGCCCCGGCATTCAGCAAAAGCCGCTTGTTGCCCCGCAGCAACAGGATCACCTGATCCCGGGCGGGCTGCTGCACCTTATCAATGCGCAGATTCAAAAGCTGGGGCCGCAGTTCCTCCACCACGGCCCGGAGGGAAATTGCGTCCAAAGGCATTTCTTATTCCTCCATCATCACGTCAAAGAGATCGCTGGCCCGCTGGCGCTGGCCGCCCAGATACAGCCAGCCGAACAGGGCCTCCAGCGCCGTGGCGGTGCTGTACTGGGCACGGCTGGCGTGGCTGGGTATCGAATGGACCTGGGCGTTGCGGCCCCGGCGGAACACAGCCAGTTCCTCCTCCGTCAGCATGGGGAGGATCTTTTCCGCGCAGGCCGCCTGATGCTCCGCCCGTACCAGCTGGATGGTGGCCTGATGGAGTCCTTTGCCGGTGGCTTTGCCGTGCTGACACAGCCATCCCCGCACCAGCAGTTCAAACACCGCATCCCCCATGTGGGCCAGACCGATGGAACTGATGCCCCGAAGCTGGTCCTCCGTCATACAGATCTCAAAGTGATTTTCCATGATTTCTCCTCACATGAAAAAAAGATTTGCCCGGGCAAATCTTTCAAATTCTGTGCTTACACTACCACAAATCCCGGAAAAATGCAAGTCTTGTTCCGAAAATGTTCCAGAGCGGCTCATGGCGGCAGTCCTCAAGAACTGACTGATAAAAAACTCGGCGGAGCCAGCATAGCTGGCTCCGCCGGTCATTGAATATCACGCTATTTAACAGGGCCGTGCCCTTTCGAGCTTACAGACTTAGAAATCCGTGTTCACCACAGTGCCGTCAGCCCGCAGGAACAGCTGGGCAGGCTTGGGCTGAGAGGCAAATTGCATGGGGCTGATAACGGCGGCGTAAGAGCCGGCGTTGGGGAACACCACGGTGTCGCCCACTTCCATCTTGGGCATGTCCGCATCAGAAAGGACCAGATCCGTACCGGTGCAGAGGTTGCCCGTCACGGTGACGGTCTCCCGCTCCGCAGTCTCCACCAGGGGGATCATCTGGAAGGAGTGGTCACCGGTGTAGATCGGCTCCCATGCGGCGATGGGGCCATTGCCCATGAAGTGCTCCAGCATGGCCACCATGGAGGGACGGGCAAAGCCGTTCAGCGTGGCGCTGAGCAGCACGAAGTTCTTGCCATGGGTGACCTTCTTGTCCACCACCTTGGCGACGTAGGTACCGGCGGTACCAACGGCGTAACGGCCGGTCTCGATGTAGAAGCGGGTCTCCGGCAGCTTTTCCTGGAACTCTGCCATGAGCCGCTGGGTCTCAGCACCCAGAGCCGTCGTATCAAAGGGCTTATCCGTCTCGCAGAAGGGAATACCCATGCCGGAACCCAGGTTCACAAACTTCAGGGTGCCGAAAGCCTCCCGCATGGAAACAGACAGCCGGAACATATTCCGATAATAGCCCTTCAGAGTCTCAGCGCTGAGCTCCTGGCTCTTCAGGTGGGCATGGAGGCCAACGATGCGGATGTTCGGCAGCTTCTTCCAAGCCTCCATAGAATCATAGATAAGCTGCTCGTCAATGCCGAACTTGGAAGCGACACCGGTATCGGCAGTATAGGTGAAGTCAGGGTTGACCCGCAGGCCGATCTCCGCCACAACGCCCTGCTCCGCAGCAGCCTCCTGAATGCGCTCCACCTCTGCGGCACTGTCAGCCACCAGCGTGGAGATGCCCAAGCCGCCCCGGATGTCCGCCATGGTCTTACCGGGGGCGGAGAAGATCACCATGTCCTTGCCCAGACCGGCCTTCTGGCCCATAACGCACTCAGCCAGGCTGGCGGCGTCCACGCCGAAGCCCTGATTCAGTACGCAGCGCAGGACCTCCGGATAGGGGTTGCATTTCACGGAATACAGGAAAGTCACACCGGGGAAATCCGTCTTCAGCTGTTCCGTATTCTTCCGGATGATGGCCTCCTCATAAAGATAAAAGCTGTCATGCTGCTTGGCCTGCTCTAAAATGCATTCGCGATTCATGGTCACAGTCCTCTCTTTCATAAAATTCATAAAAATGATCTCATTATCGGGATCGATGTTGCTCTACTTTGACTATACCACAGCCGCGGACAAATAACCATATAGGAAAAACTGAACACCTGTGGCACAGATCCGTGATGCCCTTCCATCTTCTCTGAATCACCGATGAAAAAATGTCAGGCAAACGGTTCATACATGCGCAGAAAACACAGCAACTCGCCATTCAAGCAGTCCGGATGTGTCCAGACTTTTGATCGAGCAGTCAGTGCGGAAAATTGCGTAAAGCACGCAGAGAACGATCCGGAAGAAATCAATTCCGGAAAGTAAAGAAAAAGTCCTGAAACCTTGTGGTTTCAGGACTTTTGTGGCAGCGGGTGAAGGATTCGAACCCTCACATACAGAGTCAGAGTCTGCTGTGCTACCTTTACACAAACCCGCTATATTTGCTCGTTCATGTCGCACGAACAGGTATTATTATACCGGAAAACAAGAATTTGTCAAGGGGTTTTTTGAAAAAAATAATATTTGCCGATTTCAGCCGTTTTCAGGGCATTTTCCCCGGAAAACCCCCGCTCCGCGTGCATCATCAGAAGCAGATCTCGTTATTCCGCAAGTGAGATCCGGCGCAGAGTCTGCTTTTTCTTTAAATTTCATCCGTCACCAGTGCCCCGCTCCCCCCTGTTCCATGTAATCTTGTATTTTCAGGCACGGAAGAGATATGGACCCGGATCGTGACACTTTGGATCCGTCATCAGAGATGGAAGCGAAAACAGCGCCCGTCTTTCGACAGGCGCTGTTTTTCAGCAAGAAACAAAACGAATCGTTCGTTCAATTAGCCCTGCTCACGCATCTTGGCGAAGCACTCGCTGCAATAGACCGGACGGTCGGACTTGGGCTCAAAGGGAACCTTGGCCTCGCCGCCGCAGGCAGCGCAAACAGCGGTGAAGTACTCGCGGGGACCGCGGGCAGCGTTCTTGCGAGCGTCACGGCAGGCCTTGCAGCGCTGGGGCTCGTTCTGGAAGCCGCGCTCAGCATAGAACTCCTGCTCACCAGCGGTGAACACGAACTCCTGGCCACACTCTTTGCACACTAAGGTCTTGTCTTCGTACATGATTTTACCCTCTCTTTGAAAAGAAAAATATATTGCGTTCAGCGTGAGCTGAATTCGCCGGAAAGAATTTGCTGTGCCACCTTGCGCCGGATACGCTGCACAGCGTTGTCCACGGACTTCGCGCTTTTGCCCACTTCCAAGGCGATTTCTCTGCAGGAAAGCCCGTCTAAATAGTACCCCAGGATCTTCGCTTCAAATTCGGACAACTGTTTCCGGACACCGGATAAGAGGGCTGCCGTATGCTCCCTGTCAATAAGGTCATCTTCAGGGTCGCGCTGCGCCAGATGATTGGTGCCAGAGGTGTAGGAATTGCTGTCAAAGTCGGGAGTATCCAGTGAGACCGACTGGTTCAGCACCTGATGCTTCTCCCGTCCCGCGGAACGCAGAGCGGAATACAGTCGGCTTCGTATACAAATCTCGGCAAAGGTCCGGAATGAGGCATCCTTGTTGCCATTGAATTCCCGCACAGCCTTGATGAGCCCCAGCATTCCCTCCTGCGTCAGGTCCTCACTGTCACCGCCTGCCAGAAAATACGGGCGGGCACAGGTGCGAACCAACCGGATATACCGGGCGGCTAAAATCTCCTCCGCCTGACGATTGCCTTCGGCAACCAGACGGCACAGCTCCTCATCGGTCAATGCTTCCGGGAAATTTAATTTTTCATTTGGAACTTTGCACATAACGTATTATACCTATCTTGTAGCCGAAATGTCAAGCAAAATATAAAATTCTCGTGAATAAATCAGAAAATTTTTAGTGAAATTATGGAGAAAATCGTTTGCTTTAAGTTTTCTCTCCCACAATGACGCTTTTAAAAGGTCAATTGATCCATCAGCGGACCCGCTGCAGCGCCGCCGGGAATGGGCTTATGGAGGTGCTGATACGCCTTTTGCGTCACACACCGCCCCCGGGGAGTGCGGGTCAGGAACCCCAACTGCATGAGGTACGGCTCGTAAACGTCCTCCAGCGTCACGGACTCCTCGCCGATGGTGGCCGCCAGAGTCTCCAGCCCCACGGGGCCGCCGTTGTAGTTTTCGATGATGGCCGCCATCATCCGCCGGTCCACCGGGTCCAGCCCCAGATAGTCGATCTCCAGTGCGCAGAGGGCCTCGTCCGCCACCTGCTTGGTGATGACGCCGTCGGCCTTCACGTCCGCGAAGTCCCGCACCCGGCGGAGCATCCGGTTGGCGATCCGGGGCGTCCCCCGGCTGCGGCGGGCGATCTCGTAGGCGCCCTCCGGTACAATATCACAGTTCAGAATTCCGGCGGAGCGGGTGACGATCTTCGACAGTTCCTCCGGGGTATACAGCTCCAGCCGCAGCGTCACGCCGAAGCGGTCCCGCAGGGGGGCCGACAACTGCCCCGCCCGGGTGGTGGCGCCGATCAGGGTGAAATGGGGCAGATCCAGCCGGATGGAGTTGGCCGACGGCCCCTTGCCTACGATAATATCCAGAGCGTAGTCCTCCATGGCGGGGTACAGAATTTCCTCCACGGAACGGTTCAGCCGGTGGATCTCGTCCACAAATAGGATGTCTCCCTCGTTGAGGTTCGTCAGCAGCGCCGCCAGATCGCCGGGCTTTTCAATGGCCGGGCCGGAGGTGATGCGGATGTTGACCCCCATCTCCTGAGCGATGATGCCCGCCAGCGTGGTCTTGCCCAGTCCCGGCGGGCCGTGGAGCAGAACGTGGTCCAAAGATTCCTGCCGCTTCCGGGCGGCCTGAATGAAGATGCTCAGATTCTCCTTGGCCTTTTCCTGACCGATGTACTCCGCCAGGGTCTTGGGCCGCAGAGAGGATTCCTGGGCGTCCTCCGCCAGAAAGGTCTTGGCCACGATGGGCTCCTCGTAAATATCATTTCCAAAGTCGATGCTCACAGCTTCACTTCCCTATGCCGTCAAATTCATGCCCAGGATACAGGCCGCCATCACTGCCAGGCATACCATCAGCGCAATGGTCACCGCCCGCATGGCGCCGCGCCTGGCATCCCGCAGCGTCCACATAACAAGCACCGCGCACAGCGCCGCAGCAGTAATGCCCGCGATCGCGCCTACACTGTAAAACAGTCCATGCAGATTGCCCATTACTTCACCATTTTTTTCAGGCTCTGGCGGATGATCTCCTCCAACGGCAGATTCTCCACATCCACACCCTTGAGGGCCATCTGCACCTCTTGCGTGGAATAGCCCAGCACCGCCAGCGCCGCGGCAGCCTCGGTGGCCTTACTGGTAAACACGGCGGGGACCGCCGCGCCCTTTCCGCCGGAGAAATCCAGTCCGGAGGCGGTCTCCTTCGCCATTTTGTCCTTCAATTCCAAAATGATCCGCTGGGCGATCTTTTTGCCGATGCCCTGGGCCGCCGTCAGGGACTTGGCGTCCTCCGTGACGATGGCCATGGCCAGACCCTCCGGCGTGTTGGCGGAAAGGATGGCCAGCGCCGCCTTGGGTCCCACACCGGACACCCCCAGCAGCAGCTTGAAGCTGTTCAGCTCGTTCTGGGTGGCAAAGCCGTAGAGATCAAAGATGCTCTCTCCCACGTTCAGGTAGGTGTAGAGCTTCTTCTTTTCCCCCTTTTTCAGCTGGGAGAGGGTGTTATTGGTGGTCATGCAGGCGTATCCCACGCCGCCGCAGTCGATGACGGCCAGCCCCGGCAGGATCTCCGCCACGGTGCCGTCCAGATAGTAAAACATACGGTTTTCTCCTTATACAGTTTCCTTCTCCGGCTTGATCTGCGGGAGCCGTGAAGTAGAACTCCTTGCGTGGCATAACGCCAGCGCCAGCGCATCGGCGGCGTCATCGGGCCGTGGTGTTTTCGCCAATTTCAGCAGCCGCTTGGTCATATCCATGACCTGCCGCTTCTCCGCCTTGCCGTAGCCGGTGACAGCCATCTTCACCTGCCCCGGCGTGTACTCAAACAGCGGGATGCCGCACCGCTCCGCGGCGCACAGCAGCACCCCACGGCCATGGGCCACGGCGATGCCGGTGGTGATATTCGTGTTGAAGAACAGCTCCTCCACGGAGATCACATCCGGCTTCAGCTGGCCGATAAGCTCCTCCATGTCCCGGTCGATCTGGTAGAGCCGTTTGGACAGAGGCAGCCCCGCCGGGGTGGTGATGGCCCCATAGGTCACCATTCTGTATTGTGCCCGCTCCCCTTCGATCAGCCCAAAGCCGATGGTGGCGTAGCCGGGGTCGATGCCTAAGATCCGCACAGTGTCCCTCTTTTCTTCTCAATTAAAAATAGTATAGCAAACTTGCCGCCAAACCGCAACAAGAAAAACAGATGTTCGATAATTTCTGTAAGATTCCGGCTTGCATCCGCAGGGGCGGTATGATACCATGTAAAAAATGTGTGAAAGGGCGGTGAAGCAGGTGCATCGGCATTGGTTGCCCCTCAGTTTGTCCCTCCTATGCTGGCTTGTTGGCTGCAGCGCTTTTCAGGAATCTCCCATGCCGTCAACGCCGGAACCGTCTCTGGAAGCACCGGCCGACCCGCTCCCCGCGCCCGCCGCGTCAGGAGACGGCGCCGAGGCGGAGCCGGACGAGGGCTCCGAGCCTGCCGAGGTAACAGAGTCGATCCCCGCACCGGAGGACTTTGTCCGTGTGGCGGACTGGATCCCTGATATATACACAGACCTGCGCTACGCCGCCGACAACAACTTCACCGGACAGGCCATCTATGATTTTTCAGACGCCTACCTTCGGTACGGTACGGTGCAGAAGCTGGTGGCGGCACAGGAGACCATTGCGGAAAGCGGCTGTTCCCTGCTGATCTGGGACGCCTTCCGCCCTGCTTCCGCGCAGTTCCGGCTCTGGGAGATCTGTCCGGATCCCGCTTATGTGGCAAACCCGGAAAAGGGCTTTTCCTCGCACAGTCGGGGAAACACCGTTGACGTGACGCTGGTCACCACCGACGGTCAGCCCGTGGACATGCCCACGGACTTTGATGATTTCACCGCTCTGGCAGACCGGGATTACAGCGATGTCGGAGATACTGCCGCCGCAAACGCCCGCCTGTTGGAAAGCGCCATGACGGCTGCGGGCTTCCGCCCCTATTCCGCCGAGTGGTGGCACTATTCGGACACTCAGTCCTATCCTGTGGATAAACAATTCATCCCCCTATCATAAGGAGTTACACTATGCGCATTATGGCAATCGACTACGGCGACGCCCATACCGGCATCGCCATTTCTGACCCCACCGGCCTGCTGGCCGGGTTCACCACCGTGATCAACAGCCGTCGGCAGGAGGTCGTGGTGGAACAGGTAACACTTTTAGCCAAGGAACACGGCGCGGAGGAACTGGTCCTGGGCCATCCCGTGAATATGGACGGCACTCTGGGACCCCGCTCCGAGAAGGCAAAGGCCATGAAGGTGCTGCTGGAGGAGGCCACGGCCCTGCCGGTGGTCCTCTGGGATGAGCGCCGCACCACCATCGACGCCCACAACATCCTCTTCAACAGCGGCAAGAACGCCAAACAGCGGAAGAAGGTAGTGGACGCTGTGGCGGCCTCTCTGATCTTGGAGGGGTATCTCACCTTTAAGAAAAGCCATTGAGGAGGCATATCCGTGGAATCTGAGGCGCAGCGGTCCCCTTCCCAATGCAGCCGGGCATTGGAACTGTTTTTGTATTTTTTTAAAATTGGCTTTTACACCTTTGGCGGCGGCTGGTCCATCGTAGCCCAGATCCAGCAGGAATATGTGCAGAGCAAAGGCTGGATCACCGACGAGGACCTGCTGGACATCACCAGCGTGGGCCGCAGTCTGCCGGGGCTGATGATCGGCAATGTGTCCTATCTGTTCGGCTATCATGTGGCGGGCTTTCCCGGCGCCCTCGCCTGTCTGCTGGGGATCTCCCTGCCCTCGCTCATTGTTCTGACGGTCGTGACCTGGTGCTATACTCAGGTAAAGGATAGCCTGTATGTCAGCCGGGCCATGACCGGCGTCCGGGCCGCCGTAGCGCCTGTTGTGGCTTCTGCGGCCTTGAAGCTGCGGAAGGCGGCGTTGACAGACCGGGCAGGGTATGTCTTTCTTTTTCTGGCCTTCGCCCTGTACCTGTTCGGCGGACTGAGCTGCATTCTCATCGTACTCATTAGCGGATTTTTAGGCTGGCTGCTGTCCGTCTGGCATTGCCGGAAGGGAGGCCGCTCATGATCCTCCTTGAACTGTTCTGGTCCTTCTGCAAAATCGGCTTTACCAGCTTCGGCGGACTGAGTATGGTCCCCCTCATCAACAGTGAAATGCTGTCCCACGGCTGGATGACCCTTTCCGAGGTCAGCGACATTGTTGCCATTGCGGAAATGACGCCCGGCCCGCTGGGGCTGAACTGCGCCACCTTTGCTGGAACCCGTGTGGCGGGACTGGCCGGGGCCGTCTCCGCCAGTTTGGGGGTCCTGTCCCCCACCCTGCTGATCTGCGCGGCTGCCGCCGTCATGTTTGAAAAATTCCGGGAATCCGATTTCATGAAGAAAGTGATGTACGGTATTCGCCCCGCCTGTTTGGGCCTGATCATAGCGGTAGTCTGCTCATTGACCGCAACCAACTACACGAACGCCGCAGGCAGCATCAGTTACGGTGCGGCTCTGATTGGCGTGGCCGCCACGGTCCTGCTGCTGAAATTTAAGATCAGCATCCCCAAGGTGATCCTGCTCTCCGCCGTTTTGGGACTGTTCCTGACCCGTTGACGCACAAAAAACCAGCATGGAGCGCTGCTCCATGCTGGTTCTTTTCAATCTGTATCAGTCCTTCACGGTGCCGTCCGCATTGAACAGCGGCAGCTTTTTCAGGAACTTGATGTCCGTGCGGTCTGCCGCGTCGCCCTCGGCCAGTACGGCAACCTTGCCGGTGACTACGCCGCCGGCCTCCTGCACCAAGGCCTCCATAGCCTTCAGAGAGCCGCCGGTGGAAATCACGTCATCCATGATCAGGATGCGCTTGCCCCGGATCAGGTCCGCATCGTCCCGGCCCAGAAAAAGCTTCTGCGTACCGGCGGTGGTGATGGAGTGGTCCTCCACATGGATGGGGTCCGGCATATAGGCCTTGGCACCCTTGCGGGCGATAAAATACTTGGCAGCGCCGGACTGGCGGGCCATCTCATGGATCAGCGGGATGCTCTTGGCCTCAGCAGTAAAGATATAATCATAGCTGTCGGCGGGCACCAGCTTCAAAAGCTCCCGTGCGCAGGCCACAGTCAGCTCTGCGTCACCAAAGCAGATAAATGCGCCGATATACAGGTCATCCGTTACCTTGCAGATAGGCAGTTCTCTCTTCAAGCCTGCCACTTCGATGGGATATGTCATCGTGATTGCCTCCTCATTTTCCTGTCTGAAACGATCCCGCGTTTGATTGTGTTTAACCTTATTTATTATATCGAATACACATCAAAAGTCAAGCTGTCAAAGGAGCTGGTCCAGCATCAGACGGTGCACCGGCTGCGGCGGCTCCGGCTGTCCGGCAGCAACACCCGCCGCGTAGCCATGAAAGGCATCCACCTCGTAGTAGAACTCCCCCCGGTTCAGCGGCGCTTCCGTCCGCATCATGGTCACGATCCCGCTGCCGGTGCGCTTGACACGGGCCTCCCGCCGGACCCAGCTTCGAAAGAAGGCCGCCTCTGTCCGAACGCCGGCGATCCGCTCCATGGCCCGGACGCTCACGGGGCGGACGCGCTCGATGTCCACCCCAACCGGCGTGTCCGCTAAAACGGCGGCTGCGGCCCCAGCCGTGTGGCTGAGGCTGAAATGGGTATCCGGATGGTCCGGGAAAAAGGGTTTTCCCAATTCATCGACCTCGATCCGGGGAAGATCCCGCCAGCTGCGCTGCTCCCACAGCGCCATCCGCAGCAGAAGATAGGCGCACAGCACCTCCTGGTGCTTTTCCTTCGGCAATTTTTCCAGCCGCTCCCGCCGTGCGTCCGGCAGAAGGGCCATCATATCTCCGTATTCCTGTTCCGTCAGCGACCGTTCCATTCTGGCCAGCCATACCTGGATCGGCATATTTCCCCTCCATATTCGTCTGTTTTTCCATTTTTCTTTATTTTACAGCCGGATTTTCCCCATGTAAAGGCACACGGATAAAAAAATTAAATTTTTATTTTAAAAAAAGAGGAAATTCGCCTTTTGCGGGGTATAACTTAACGTGACCATTTAATTCGTGAAAGGAGGACCGGCCGTGGCATTTCCCCAGAGCTTTATGGACGAGCTGACCGCCCGCAGTGATATTGTGGACGTGGTAGGCAGTTACGTACAGCTGACCCGCAAGGGCAGCAACCTGTTCGGCCTGTGCCCCTTCCACAGTGAAAAGACCGGCTCCTTCTCCGTCTCGCCGGACAAGCAGATCTATTACTGCTTCGGCTGCAAAAAGGGCGGCGGCGTTGTCAACTTCATCATGGACATTGAAAACCTCCCCTTCCCGGATGCTGTCCGGTTTCTGGCCAAGCGGGCCGGGATGGAGGTTCCGGAGGAGGAAGGCGACCGGGAAGCCGGACGCAGGCGGCAGCGTCTGCTGGATCTGAACCGGGATGCCGCCAGATTTTACTATCAGCTTCTTCAGCAGCCGGAGGGTCGGGCCGTTCAGGAATATCTGGACCGACGGCAGATCAAAAAGTCTACCGCCGTCAAATTCGGCATGGGCGCCTCGCTGGACGCCTGGGACGTAC
>DXUR01000360.1 GCA_019417795.1 Clostridiales bacterium
GCATACCCCTTGCGGGTAAAGGGTGTGCGCGGGAAACCCAAGAAGGGTGTCCTGCGCCATTGAAATCAAATATTATCAGAACTTTTACAAGTTCTGATAATAAGGGCAACGGGAAGAAAAGACTTTTTCGATACGCTGAAGGAGGAGCGCGGATGGCGAGTATTTTGATCCACACGGCGGATGAGTCCGTCACGCTGACGGCCCAGACGGTAAAGCGTCTGCTGGACCGGGGCGACGGCGACGCGGCGCTCCTATATCTGGCGCTTCTGCGGCATCACGGAACGGTGCAGCCCCGGTCTTTGGCGGGAGAGCTGCGATGGGAAAAGAGCCGCATCGAGGCGGCGGAGCAAGCCCTGCGGGACCTGCGGCTGTTGGCGCCCGCAGCGGAGGAGATCCCGGAGCCTGCTGATGAAAAGCCCAGCTACCAGCGGGATGACATTGCCCGGCGGCTGGAGAGCAGCGAGGAATTCCGTCTGCTGACGGCGGAGGTGGAAAAAAAGCTGGGGAAGCGGCTCACCACGCCGGATGTGGGTGTTCTGCTGGGACTGAACGATTATCTGGGCCTGCCGGCGGACGTGATCTTCTTGCTGGTGAATCACTGCGTGGAGCGGGTCACCCGGAAGTACGGAGAGGGGCGGCGGCCGACCCTGCGGCAGATCGAGAAGGAGGGCTACGCCTGGGCCAGAAGGGGCATCGACACCCAGAGGGCCGCAGTGGAGTACCTGAAAAAGTACGCGGAGCGTCAGGGGGCCATCCCGCCGTATATGCGGGCGCTGGGGCTGGGAGACCGGCTGCCGGTGGCATCGGAGGAGAAGTATCTGAACGCGTGGCAGGAGATGGGCTTTCCGCCGGAGGCGGTGGCTCTGGCCTACGACAAGACGGTGCTCAAGTGCCACGAGCTGAAGTGGCCCTACTGCAACGGTATTTTAAAGCGTTGGCACGAGGCGGGCTTACATACCCCGGAGGAGATCGAACGGGCGGACAAGCCCCCGGCGAAGCAGCCGACACAGTCGGCGGGCGACGCTTGGAAATATGTGTAAGGAGGGAGCGGGGACATGGCATATGACGGACGGCTGCTGCGTCTGGCGCAGGAGCGGTATGAAGCGGATCGGAGCGTACGGGAAGCGGATCTGGCGGAGCAGCGGGAACAGCTCTATGCCCGCAGACCCCGGCTGCGGGAAATTCAGGATCAGCTGCGCCGCACGGCCAGCCGGGTGATGGCCGCCGCTCTGCGGCGGGGAGAGGACCCGCTGCCGGAGATCCAGCGCCTGCGGGAAGAAAACCTCAGCTTGCAGGCAGAACGGCAGATGCTGTTGGCGGAGCTGGGCCTGCCGGACAACGCGCTGGAGGATACGCCCCTCTGCCCCTTCTGCAATGACACGGGCTACCGGGGCGGCGAGATGTGTCGCTGCCTGAAAACCTACTATGTGGAGGAGCAGCGCAAGGAGCTTTCCAAGCTGCTGGATCTGGGTAGCCAGAGCTTTGACACCTTTGACACCGACTGGTATTCCGACCAGCGGGCACCGGGAAAAACCAAGTCTGCCCGGGAGCACATGGAGTGGGTGTATGACACCTGCGTGGAATATGCCCACAATTTTGGAAAAAAACCGGCCAACCTGCTGTTGTTCGGCCGTCCGGGGTTGGGAAAGACCCACCTGTCTGCCGCCATCGCCAGAGAGGTCAGCGGCAAGGGCTTCTCCGTGGTATATGACACGGCGGGGCACATTTTTGAGCGGTTCGAGGCGCAGAAATTCGGCCGGGACGAGGCAGAGCGGGACGTGGAGCGGGTGCTGAACTGCGACCTGCTGATCCTGGACGACCTGGGGACGGAGATGGTGACCACCTTCGTCCAGAGCGCGCTGTATCAGATCATCAATGGCCGCCTGCTGGAAAAGAAGTCCACCATCGTCAGCACCAACCTGATGCCGGAGGCCATCGCCCAGCGGTATTCCGGACAGATCGCCTCCCGGATCGAGGGAGAGTATCAGCTTCTGCCCTTTGTGGGAGAGGACATCCGGGTCTTAAAAAAGAAGCGGGGCCTGTAAGGCTGCTTCCGTATAAGCACGTATAAGCATAAGAACCCCCCGCCCATACATCAGTATGGGCGGGGGGTTGCGGTTTTGATCTTAAAAACGGATGGAGATGGCTGCCTTGTATGGAAAAAGCTGTCGGGCGCTTCCGTTACGGTTCCGCCGGGATCTCCGGTTCGACAGGAAGGTCAGGGGACGCAGCAGGTTCCGCGGGGACTGTTGGCTCCATAGGAACAGGGGTATCCGACGGAGTGTTCGGTGTGACGGCGGGGATCTCCGCTGTTCCGCTGCCGGGCTGGGCGGCGGGGGCCTGTAAGATCACCTTGTTGCGGACCTTGTAGTTGCTGGACGCTTCAAAATGGCTGTCGATCACCTTGCCGTCCTTGTCATAAATGGTCTGATAAGAGTTGACCTTGTATCCGGTATAGGGTGTTACCTTCACCACATCCGGGGAGCCGGGAGCCATGGTGGGGTCCTCCTGATAGATGGTTTCCCAGGGGGTCTTCGAGAGGACCTCGTTGCTCATTTTTACATAGGTGCCGTCCACATTGGTGCCCAGGATCTGAACGGTGAGATAGCCCTTTTCATATTTGGTGACGATCTTCACGGGGTACAGGGTGTTGTTGGTGAACTTATAGTCGGGGCCGCCCCAGGACACCGTGGCATCCATGCCCCAGGCGATGTAAGCGGGGACATAGCGGTGGGCGTACCGCTCCGTGATCTCCAGATTGCTCAGGAGACAGGCCAGATACAGGGTGGAGGAGGTCTGGCAGATGCCGCCGCCGATCTCGTCCACGGTTTCGCCCTTGACATAGGCAGGGGCGGGCTTGAAGCCCCGGTCCGCCGTCCGTTTGCCGACGGATCCGTTGTAGGAGAAGGTTTCTCCGCTGTTGAGAACAAGGCCGTTGATAATCTGAGCGGAGAGCTTAACGTTGCCGATCCGCCCGGCGGAGCCGGAGACATGGGTCTTGGCCTCGCCCAGCACGTCCCGGAACAGGACGGCCTTCAAATCGGCGGCGGTGACCTCCGGCTGCTGAATGTCAGCCTGCACAGTCAGCGTTTCGCCGGGAGCGGCCTCGTCCATGGCCTTCTGAACGGCGGCTATGTCAAAATCGGCCCCCAGCTGTTCCGGTACGATAGAGTCCGTAGCGGAGTCATAGGAGGCGTTTCGCACCTCGCCGTGGAGCTGGTCATAGAGCTGCTGGGCGGTGAGGGTCTTGGCGGGGAGAATCTCCGCAGGAAGATCTACAATCGCTTCCGGTTCAGAACTGACCTGTACAACATTTTGAATAGAGCGGCGCAGTTCATTATCCGCAACGGACTGGCCATCCTTGGCCATGGTAAGTTGGAGGGAATGATCGCCCACCTGAAAGGCCATATCAAGGGGCTTACTATTCAGCACGGCGGACAGCCTGGCGATGGCTTGATCCAATTGCCGGCTGTCCCAATACAGACTGCTGTTGTAGCCGGTATTTTTTCCGAGGAGAGATTTCAGATAGGTGAAGCCAGTAGAGCAGTAGCCTTTTCCGTGCTGAAGAATATAGGCGGATTTCGCCATGCCGTCATAACCGGCTTCCGGGGAGACACCTAACTCTGCAAAGGTGATGGAGGCGGCGGGTTCCCGTTCTTCTGGAGAGGCGGTATTCTGTTCACTCAGATAGATTTTGCATACACGTTGGGGAAGTACAGTTTCCAGGCGGGACTGCGCCTCCTGGAGCGTCAAGCCACTCACATCTACGCCATTGATGGCCGTATGGGGGAAAAAGGCAGTGCTGGCATGAGCCAGAATACAGCAGGCTCCGAAGAACACCACAACGGCGGCTGCAACTACACCTACGACAATCTTCCAGACTTTGCCGTTCTTTTTGGATTCCTCGTTCAGCCGCTTCCCCGGCTGGGTCTGCATCTCGGCTTCACGGATCGGT
>DXUR01000361.1 GCA_019417795.1 Clostridiales bacterium
AAAGAACGCATAGGGACGGCCCACCTTATGGCTGAGGTCAAAAAGGCCGTTGCTACGGCTGATGCCCAGAGCGGCCACGCCCAGCAGAGGCAGACCCACGCCGGTGATCAGAAAGCCAAGAACGGCCGCCCACATGTTCCGGCCAGCCACCTGTCCCATATAAACCGGGAAAATCAGGTTTCCTGCGCCGAAGAACATGCCGAACAGCATACTGGCCACATAGATGTATTCTTTAAAACTCAGTTTTTGCTTCATGGATCGATTTCTCCTCCTCGTGTTTCTTCCCTCAGAACACTGTAACCCCTAAAACAGCTCTGCCGGTTGGGAAGCTGCTTTGCCGTCTCCCATCCGACAGTAATTAGTTTATTATAGCATCTGAATAGCTGAAAGGCAACTGAAAACACATATTTTAACGTATTTCAACGGACTGCTTGCGCTTCTTTGATTCATATGCTATTATCAGTTAGATCTATCTAACTTCTGTAAAGGAGTATTCTATGCGTTTTTCCACTTCTGCTTTCGCGCCCGCCTGCACATCCCCCAACCACTGCGAGGCCGATCCTCTGCGCCTCTATCCGGACGCCTCCGGCGGTGAAGCCGCTGTGACCCGGTACCGGGTATTCCCCGGTATGGAGCTGGACTACCGGGATGTTCATGCCCGTGCCTGCCGGGAACTGCGGGATGGTTCCGGGGAACGGCTGGAGATCCATCACTGTCTGGAAGGGCGGGTGGAATACCGGCAGAACGGCCGCTATTTCTATCTGTCTCCGGGAGATCTGGCGGTAGCCCGCACCTCTTCCCTGCCTCCTGACAGCCGCTTCCCCACCGGTCATTACCACGGGATCACCGTCACCATTGATCCCGCTGCCGCGCCGGAGTGCCTTTCCTGTATTCTCAGCGATGTGGAAGTGCGGCCGGCCACCCTGATGGAAAAGCTGTGCCCCGGCAGGACGGTTTTCACCGCCCGGTCCTCCCGGCGGGTAAAGCACGTGTTTTCTGAGTTGTACGCCGTCCCGGAGGACATCCGCAAGGGATATTTAAAGGTAAAGCTTCTGGAACTCCTCCTGTTTCTCAGCACCCTGTCCCCGGAGGACGGGCAGACCCCTCACGGCTGCACCAGCGCGCAGGTCACTCTGGCGGAGCAGGTCAAGACCTGCCTGTTGGCGGAACCAGACCGGACCTTGACCCTCAAAACCTTATCCCAGCAGTTCAACGTCTCCGAGGCGCAGATCAAGAGCAGCTTCGCCAGGGTCTACGGCATGTCTCCGGCAGCCTACGCCCGCTCGCAGCGGATGCACGGCGCGGCAGCGCTACTACGGGAAACCGACCGGACGGTGCTGGACATCGCCTGTCAGTTCGGCTATGACAATGCCAGCAAATTTGCCAGGGCCTTCCGGGATGTGATCGGCGTTTCTCCCCGGGAGTACCGGGCCGGTGCGGAATATGACAGCTGCGCGCCCCAACTGGGCGAAAAACCGGTTTCCCTCTCGGATGCTGACGCGAAAAGGCGGATTTGATCACAATCATACAGGAGCGGAAGTCTGACATGGACTTCCGCTTCTTCTGTTCAGGATTATTTTGCCACATTCACTGTTTTGGAGCCGTACCCGACGTTTTGGAGCGGATACGGCTCCAAGCTTTTGATAAGATACAGTCACAGGGGTCAAGCTTCACTTTTTCTCCCCCCAGCAGTTAAGGTTATCTAACCGCAATCATCACCGCACAGGCGGACGCTTCTCACACCGGCGTGCCGCTTGTGCCGTGAGAACCGCCGTTAGCAGTCCGAGCAAGCAAGGAGGTCACGGTATGTCTGAGGAAAATCTGGTGCGGCAATGCGCACCGACTCTGGCCGGGATCAAAACCGGCACCATCTTCCCCGCGCCGTTCACCTCTCTGGCAGAGCTGACGGCGGAGATCCGGGAGTTGAATCGAATTCTGGTCCCAAAGGGCCTGCGGCTGCTGCCTCTGCGCTATCAGGACCACACCGCGCTGCTGTACCTCTACCGTCCCGCTGAGCTGCGGGTGGACCTGAAGGACCAGTTGGCGGAAGCACTGCTGGCAGATGCCGGGTATTCCGGTAAAAGCAGTGAGCAGTGCGTGGCATACCTGGCCAAGCGCTTCCGCTCCGGGGGCGAATTTCCCCACGAGGTAGGGCTGTTTCTCAGCTATCCGCCTCAGGATGTGCGGGGCTTCATCGAAAATCACGCCGTCAATTACAAGTGCGCCGGTCTCTGGAAGGTTTACGGTGACGAGGCGCTGGCCCGGCGGCTGTTTGAGAAGTTCCGCAAATGCACCGATATCTACTGCGCCCTCTGGCGTGCCGGTTCCGGCATTGACCAGTTGGCCGTCGCAGTCTGATATACCAACGGTCAATGACCGATCCCGCAAGAAAGGAGATTTTTACGATGAAGAAAACCGCAGTGATTTATTGGAGCGGCACCGGCAACACCAAGCAGATGGCGGAGGCCGTTCTGGAAGGCATGAAGAGTGCCGGAGCCGATGCCGCCCTGTTAGAAGCCGCACAGGTGGACGCTTCCACCTTCAGCGGCGTGGATGCCGTGGCCTTCGGATGCCCCGCTATGGGCTCTGAGGTGCTGGAGGAAATGGAGTTTGAGCCTATGTTCTCCGCCTGCAAGAGCCACTTAAGCGGCAAGAAGGTGGCGCTGTTCGGCTCCTACGGCTGGGGCGACGGCGAATGGATGCGGTCCTGGGAAAAGGACTGTGATGACGCCGGAATCAACTTGGTCTGTGAGAGCATCATCTGTCAGGAAGCCCCTGACGGCGATACGCTGGAAGCCTGCCGCGCCATGGGCAAGCTGCTGGCAGAATAAGCCCCTTCAACACACCTCTATTTTTATATCTTTCCTTATTTCCTAATCTTTCCTGAAACCTTATCTTCCTATCTTTATCTTTCCTATCTTTCCTTTTTCCCCGCCGGAGATCCGCAGGTCTCCGCCGCACTCCGGACCGGATGGGGCCGGTCCGGAGTGCAAATGCCATTTTGTCTTAATCGAAAAACAGGCCGGGACTGCTGACAGCGTCCCGGTCTGTTCCCGCTCTGTTGTCTCATATTTACTATGCCGGTTCAAAGTATAGCTGATATTTGCACAAAACAGTTTTTGCTGACCCTGCCGATTTTCTGCGGTTTTTCCAAAAATAATTTTCCCCGTTGACAGGGGCGGACAACAGTGCTACGCTATGCCCATCGAAAACGAAACCGGAACACCGGGGACGGAAAGGAGACGCACCAACATGATCGTAACTCGCTTTGGTATGATGATGTGCATGATGGACATGGGGATGATGACCATGCCCAAGCCTTTGTGCGCCTCCGCGAAAAACCTCTCCTGTGTGTAACAGTTATGCTGTTCAGAAGGGCGGAAAGCGGCGACGCTTTCCGCCCTCTTTATTTTCGCAGCAACGAAAGAAGGATATTATGATCAAGCTGGAACATATCAGCAAGACCTTTGGAGATACCGGCGATGGAGTCCACGCCGTTAAGGACGTCTCCCTCGAGATCGGAGACGGTGAGATCTTCGGCATTATCGGCTTCTCCGGTGCGGGAAAGTCCACGCTGGTCCGCTGCATCAACCTTTTAGAGCGGCCTACCAGCGGCAGCATCACCGTCAACGGTCAGAAGCTGACGTGGATGGAAAAGCAGGCGGACGGCAAGTCCTGTATGCGTACCGTCTCCCCCCAAGAGCTGCGGCAGGCCCGGAAAAAGATCAGCATGATCTTCCAGGGCTTCAACCTGCTGATGCAGCGGACCTGTCTGAAAAATGTCTGCTTCCCCATGGAGCTTTCCGGTGTACCCAAGGCCCAGGCTGAGAAAAAGGCTCTGGAACTGCTGGATCTGGTGGGTCTGAAGGAAAAGGCAAGTGCCTATCCCGCCCAGCTCTCCGGCGGTCAGAAGCAGCGGGTGGCCATCGCCCGGGCG
>DXUR01000362.1 GCA_019417795.1 Clostridiales bacterium
CGGTAATCTTTTCGGCAAGACGAAAAGAAAATGGGGATTCAATCCGGTGCGGCATCGCCGCACATCTTCGCACCAATCTGGTGCGTTTGATATCTCAAAAGAAAAGTAGTGCATTCTGCGGTGGGAACCGCCCCTTCCTGCGGGAGCAAGAACCCGCTAAGGGTCATCCCGGATCAGCGGCATACTCATGCACCGGGGACCGCCCCGCCCCCGGCTCAGCTCGGCGCTGGGGATGGCGTGGATGCGGATGCCCGCCTCCTCCAAGGAGCGGTTGGTGACATGATTCCGGGTATAGACCACCACCTCACCGGGGGCAATGGCGAGGGTGTTGCTGCCGTCGCTCCACTGCTCCCGGGCCGCGTCAATGACACTGCCCTGCCCGCAGGGGATCAGCGTCACCTGACTAAGCCCCAGGTGCTCCTTGAGAATATCCTCCAGCCGCCCGGTCTCCTGACGGATCTGCATCTGCTGATTTTCATCCAGCTCCATGACGAACACGGTGATGTCGCTGAGAATGTTGGGATGGACGGTGAACTTGTCCCGGTCCACCATGGTGAACACGGTGTCCAGATGCATGAAGGAGCGGCTTTTGGGAATGTTGAAAGCCAGAACTTTTTGGAAAGTCTTGCTTTGTGAGAGCACCGTCTGGGCCAGTTGGTCGATGGAATCCCCCTCTGTCCGCTGGGAGATGCCCACAGCCAACACCTGAGGGGACAGCACCAGAATATCGCCGCCCTCCAAAGAGGAAGATGCACTGCGGTCATACCAGCGAGGTGCGTTCTGGTACCAGGGGTTATGCTCAAAGATGAACCGGCCGAACAGGGTCTCCCGGTTCCGGGTGACGGTGTGCATTTTGTGAATGGATACGCCGGTGCCGATGGTGGCGAAGGGGTCGCGGGTGAAGTAGAGGTTGGGCATGGGATCTACGGCAAAGGGATAGCCCTCCTCAAGACCGGACAGATGGTCGCTGAGACGGCCTCCCTGCTTTCGCAGGTCACTGCGGCGGATGCCCGCCATCATGGCGGACACCATGGCACGGTCATCCAGTTCGGAGAGATATTCTGCTACGGCCTTCCCTGCGGCCTCATCCGGCAGATCGGCCTCCTTTAAGAATTGTGTTATCAATTCCTGCCGTACCTCCGGTGAAGTCAGAGAATTGACCACCAGATCGATCAGGTAGACCACCTCCACCCCGGCGTCCCGGAGACATTGGGCGAAGGCGTCATGCTCGGCTTGGGCCTCCTTCAGATAGGGAATATCGTCAAACAACAGCCGTTCCAGATATTCCGGCATGAGGTTTTCCAGCTCCTGACCGGGCCGGTGCAGCAGAACCTTCCGCAGCCGCCCAATCTCGGAGGTATTATGGATGCCTGTTTCCATAGGCTCACTCCTTTTTCCAGTTGGTAGTGTTAGGATTTCAGGTTTTTGCGATTTTATCCGCAAAAAGATTGCGGCCCGGCAAAAAACGGGGTATGATAGCGGAAAAGGATGTGATGGATATGAGACGCTGCGTGATCGTCGGCGGCGCGGAGATCCGGACCTATAACCGGGTGCGGCAATATTTCCGGGCGGACGACTTTTTCATTTACTGCGACTGCGGCCTGCGACATCAGAAGGCGCTGGGAGCGGAACCGGATCTGATCGTGGGGGACTTCGATTCCCATGAAAAGCCGGAGACTGACCGGGAGACCATCGTTCTGCCGGTGAAGAAGGATGATACGGACACGGTGTTTGCGGCCAAGGAGGCCATGCGCCGGGGGTTCGACGAATTTTTGCTGGTAGGTGTTTCCGGCGGACGTCTGGATCATACGCTGGTGAATGTCTACCTGCTGGTGATGCTGCGGGAACAGGGAAAACAGGCCCTGCTGGTGGATGACTATTCGGAGATGGAACTGGTGGGGGCGGAGCCGGTGGAGATTCCGGAGCGGTTTCCCTTCTACTCTCTGGTGAATATCACCGGCACCGCCCGGGGCATCACGGAGACCGGCTGCAAGTTCCCACTGTACAACGGGGAAATTCATTGCGGCTACCAGTACGGCACCAGCAACGAGGTGCTGCCGGGGCAGATCGCTGTGGTCTCTGTGAAGGAGGGACTGCTGCTGCTCATCAAGGACTTCCCGGAGACATAGCACAGATGATCAATTTGTACTATATGTAAGAAAACAGGCTGAAAGCGTCACTTTCAGCCTGTTTTGCTTGCCGCTCCCGATGCGGCATGGTTCTTAATTCAGGTTTGCTTCACCACGGGAGACCATGGGGCCAACTCCAACCGGATAAACCAGCCCTGACCGTGATTACAGACGGGGCACTGCTTCGGGGCCTCCAGACTGTTTTGGGTGTGGCCGCAGTTTAGACACATCCAGCCGGTCTCTATCTGCGAGACGAACAGAGCCCCACTTTCCAGCTGGTCTGCCAGCAGGCCGAAACGCTCGCCGTGGAGTTGTTCAATGGCGGCAATCTGCCGGAAGGAGGCGGCGGCCTCCGGGAAGCCCTCCTGGGTCGCGATGGCGGCGAAGGAGGGGTATACGGAACCATGCTCCTCGTGCTCGTTGTGCTGGGCGGCGCGCAGCAGTTCCAGGATCCGGTTGGTGCCCTCAATGGGGTAAGCGCCGTAGATAGGCAGATTTTGGCCGTTCAGGGCTTGCAGATGGTCCCAGAAAACCTTGGCGTGGGCCTGTTCCTGCTTGGCTGTGGCTTGGAAGATAAAGGCCATCGCCTGTAATTCCTGCTTTTGGCAGAGGTTGGCGGCAAAGTCATAGCGGTTCCGGGCCTGACTTTCTCCGGCAAAGGCGCGGAGAAGATTTTTGGCGGTCTCACTGTCCTGAAAGGGGATGGACATGGCGGTTCCTCCTTTATAAAAATATAAAAACGGATGTCCACAGTATGTCCCAAAACGGAGCGAAGAATACAAATATATAAAAAAAGACCTGCCATTTGGCAGGACGGGTCTTTCTTCGATCATATTTCTTTTAATTGGTCTATCTTTGGAGACGGTTTATTCCGCGTGAGAGCAGATCATACCGCCAGCCACAGCCAGCATAGAGACCGTAAACAGGATTGCCATGGTGTGTACCTCCTTCTTTCTGATTTCGACGCTACTATACGCCAGGTAATCGTTTTTGTCAACAAATTTTTTAAAGTTTTTATAGTCAAATTGCACAAATGTTTCGTCAAAACAAATAAAAACAGGAGATGCGTTTTAGACACATCTCCTGTTCGGCTTTACCCCTTCAGAATGTCGGTATTCCGGTACTGAATGGCCTCTGACAAATGCTCCACGCCGATATGCTCCGCACCGTCCAGATCCGCAATGGTCCGGGCCACCCGCAGTACCCGGTCATGGCTCCGTGCGGTGAGACCCATGCGCTCAAAGGCGGACTTCATCAGCGCGTCGCACCGGGAATCCAGCTCGCAGAACCGGCCCACCATAGGGGGCGTCATCTGGGCGTTGCAGGGGATACCGGTGCCCTCAAACCGCCTGGACTGGATGGCCCGGGCGGCGTCCACCCGCTCCTTGACCTGAGCGGAGGATTCCGGCTTGGACTTTCGCCGCATGGCCTCGTATTCCACAGAGGGGACATTTACATGGAGGTCGATCCGGTCCAGCAGAGGACCGGAGATCTTCTGAACGTACTTCTCCACCTCTTTGTCCGAGCAGGTGCACTTCCCGGATGGGTGGCCCCGCCAGCCGCACTTGCAGGGATTCATGGCGCACACCAGCTGGAATTGGGCGGGGAGCCGCAGGGTGCCGCCTGCCCGTGCCACGGTGACGATGCCGTCCTCCAAGGGTTGACGGAGAGCCTCCAGCACGTCCCGGTGAAATTCCGGCAGCTCGTCCAAAAACAGCACGCCGTTGTGGGCCAGAGAGATCTCGCCGGGCCGCATCAACGGCCCGCCGCCGGCCAGCGCGGCGGCGGAGGTGGTGTGGTGAGGAG
>DXUR01000363.1 GCA_019417795.1 Clostridiales bacterium
GAGCTGCTGGTTCTCTACCACTCCATCGGCGAGGTCATCAACGAGCACAAGACATGGGGCAACAAATTTGTTGAAAATCTTGCCGCCGACATTAAAATTTCTTTTCCGGACGCCACCGGCTACTCGGTGAGAAACCTGAAATACATGGCGAAGTTCGCATTGCGTTTTCCCGATAAGGAAATTGTGCAAGCGGCGCTTGCACAAATTACTTGGTATCACCATATTGCCCTAATGGATAAGGTAAAGAGCGCGGACGAGCACATTTGGTATGCCGAACAAGTTGCTAAGAACGGCTGGTCCCGCAATGTGCTGGTCCACCAAATCGAAAGCGGGCTGTATCAGCGGCAGGTGCTGGCAGAGAAGGTGTCCAACTTTGAAAGCCGTCTACCGTCTCCGCAGAGCGAACTCGCGGCCCAGACGATGAAAGACCCGTATATCTTCGACTTTATTCCTTTCAAAGAGGATATGATAGAGCGTGACATCGAACAGGCACTGGTTAAGGATGTGACAAAGCTCCTGCTGGAGCTGGGGACCGGCTTTGCGTTCCTCGGCAATCAGTACCACCTCAATGTGGGCGGCGATGACTTCTACATCGACCTGCTGTTCTACAACCTCAACCTCCGCTGCTATGTGGTGATTGAGTTGAAAACCGGTGAGTTCAAGCCGGAATACGCCGGACAGCTTAACTTCTACCTCTCTGCCGTGGATGGCATCCTGAAAAAAGGGCAGGACAATCCCTCGATCGGCCTGCTGCTCTGCAAGAGCAAGAATGACCTCGTGGCAGAGTATTCGCTCAAGGACATGAGCAAGCCCATCGGCGTCAGCGCCTATCAGATCACCAGCAACCTGCCGGAAGAACTGGAGCGCCAGCTGCCGTCCGTGGAGGATATCCAGAAGCGGATCAAGGGGGTATAAACGTCCCCATCACAATTACGATTCGATTAAAGCCATGCAAGTATCCTCGCTATATTATGTCCGCGAAGTATAACTACAGGCAGATTGGCCAAAATTGAGTGCACCCCAATTTGGTTGCGAAGCAAAAAGGCAGTCGTTTTGGATTGCTTTTTTGCTTTTGTGTGCTATACTTACCGTAGAGGTGAATGGACTATGTCGCAAAATTACGCAGCATTAATTATTGACCTAAAAAAATCTAGAAGTTATACAAAAGAGGACAGAAATAACATCCAACACTACATTATGGACGTTATTCATCTGCTAAATTGCTTATATTGCAGGGAACTTGTACGTGAAGTCGACTTCAGTGCGGGTGACGAAGTTCAAGGTCTGTTTTTATCCCCTGAAGCTGCCTACCTATACTATCGAATGCTCTCTCTATGTCTGCATCCTGTTGCGATTCGTGCAGGTATTGGTGTTGGTGGTTGGGATGTCCAACTTGATAACAAGGGTACTACTGGTCAAGATGGACCAGCTTACCACAAAGCACGATATGCTATAAAAAATGCCGATGACAGCGAAGGTTATCCCGTTTTGTTTTTATCCGGTTGTCAATCTGATGTTACAATCAACACCATAATTGGTGGCGCTGCTTCCATTATGGCAAAGCACAGCGTTTACCAAAATCAAATCATGTTAATTACGGAATTATTATTTCCAATCTGCAATTATTCTGCTCATGCGTATGATTATGTTTCGTCAGATGATGTGGAGCATTTCTTACACGAGAAGTGTTTGCTTGCTCATAAATTGGAAAAAATAATGCGTCCATTGCCATTTGATCGTTTGGCACACATCTCTATTGATATCACCGATTCAATCAATGAAGAAGATACTCCAGAGAAAATAAGGTTCTATATAACCAGTGGAAAACAGCGAGGTATTCCTACAAAATTGGCTAGCATAATGGATACCAGCAGACAGGCGATTGAGAAAACGCTGAAGGCCGGAAACATCTATACCGCCAGAAATATGGCAATTACCGCAATCAATGAAATGAAAAACTTACGATGGGAGAGATAAAGATATGTCCCTGTGGCTCCTTTTAGCTGCGCATCTAATTGCAGATTTCTCATTGCAGCCTGCTGATTGGGCAGAAAAGAAAACACAGAGATTCAAATATTTAGCAAGGCACGCATTTGTGTATGCTATTGTAATTGCTGCTGTGGTTTTCTTATGTATTCCCTGGGAAAGTGCCCGGATTCCTTTTGTAATCATCGCTTTGTCGCACTTCTTCATCGATTGGATTAGAGTTTATGTCGATAAAAAGCATGAGGCACCAGCCGCACACTTCTCTTCCTTTGTGATTGATCAAGTGCTTCACATTGCAATCATATATGGTTCTGTCCGTATCTTTGGATTGGACGAGCAGACAAGAAACTGGCTCACAGATCTCGCTTTAACATTTCCTGTAGAGCAAATTCTGCGGTACTCTTTAATCTTTATCATCATTCTTGATCCCGCATCTGTTTTTGTGAAGAAGCTATCCATTTATGTGACTGGTGGAACCAGCGGCGGTCATAAAAAAGCCCCTCCTGTCGGTAGTGTTATCGGAAAGTTAGAGCGTATTCTTACGGTTATTTTGGTTCTCTGCAATCAGATTGGAGCGATCGGCTTTGTACTTACCGCTAAGAGTTTGGCTCGCTATAAGCAACTAGATGATCAAAGTTTCGCCGAAAAATATCTTGTTGGTACATTGTCCAGCACTACTATTGCGATTATTGCAGCTCTTATACTCAAGTGAGCAAAAACACAGCCTTAAGTAGTTGCAAAGTTTAAGCGCAACCGTTTTTGGTTGCGTTTAAACTTTGCAGATAACCTTTCACCGAGGACATCGCTTTTGAATTCTATTGCAGCAATGAATGTGGAATCAAGTCTCCTCATGTATATACCACATCCGAGCAAACCGTATATCGTCTGCTCCGTTTTTTTCAAAAGTTAGAACTTCCCCCATTCCTCTACCCACCTTTTCTTACCATGATTCGTGATCGACTTTTGACCGAAAACAAAGCAAAATATCCAGAATGGAGTAGCTTGCCAAAAGTCCTCGAAATCATCTGATTTCGAGGACTTTTGCTTTTCATAAGTTCCATTTTAGGGTGCCGCTTTTTTCTGACCCAAACGCTGACCCCAACGGGAGCGGGTAGCGGAAACCGTCAGACAGCACGGGAGAGGATGTTCCCCATCGTTTGCGCCGCTTTGAACTGCGCGTCAGTGGTGACGTGGGCGTAAGTGTCCAGCGTGAAGCCCGCGGAGTAGTGGCCCAGCATCGAGGACACCGTTTTCACGTCCACGCCGTTTTGCAGGGCCATGGTCGCGAAGGTGTGGCGGAGATCGTGAAAGCGGATGCGTGGCAGCCCTGCCCGCTTTAGAACGCGGTGCAGCATGTGCAACACGCTGTCCGGCGACATGGGGCCTCCGGTGGGCGATGGGAATACCCATTCGCTGTTGCCCGTTTTTCTTCTTTGTTGCATCAGAACGTCTATCGCATCCGCCGACAGGGGCAGTGTGCGGTAGGCGTTTTTCGTTTTCAGCGGTGCCTCGACCACTTTGCCATTCTGCCGTGAAATGGCCCGTTGGATTTTCAGCACACCACGGTCGAGATCAACGTCCGTCCATTTCAGTCCCAACAGTTCGCCCCGCCGTAGACCCGTGGCAAGGTCGAGGTAGTAGAGCTCGTACACGCCGCTGTCCCTGGCCTCCTGGAAGAAGGCGCTGAGCTGGTCGGCGGTCAGGGTCTTCATCTCCTTGTGCTCTACCTTCGGCAAGGCACAGCCCTGTGTCGGATTCTTGCTCACCAATTTCTGCTCGATGGCGAGGTTGTACGCTGAGCCGATCATTTGATGGATGTTCCGTACCGTTTTGGGAGCCAGACCTTTCGGCTTTTTCTTGGCTTCGATGCGGTCAACCCGACCGCCGTCCAACAGGTGCTTGTAAAACCGCTGTAAGTCCAGAGAGGTCAAGTCTGCCAGCGGGATG
>DXUR01000364.1 GCA_019417795.1 Clostridiales bacterium
CGTGAAAGCCGTTGATGGTCTTGATCATCAGGAACACCGCAAAGGCGATGATGAGAAAATCCAGAATCGTGGCCAGGAAGCTGCCATATTTGATGGCAACCTCCGTAGCGGGATCGATCACCCCGTCGGCTCCGGCGACAGCGGCCTTCAGTACGATCTTCCAGTTGGAAAAATCAACGCCGCCGGTGAGCACGGAGATCAGAGGCATGATGACATCATTCACAAGGGAAGTGGAGATCTTACCGAACGCACCGCCGATGATGACGCCGACGGCCATATCCATCACATTGCCTCGGGCGATAAAGGTTTTGAACTCTCCCATGAAGCTTTTTTTCTTTTCGGGTGCGGACATGGGAAGAACCTCCTTTTGGTCAAAAAATCTTGAAAGCTGAAACCGTTGCGCCGCAAGGGTTTCAGAACGCAGACCGGAATGGAGACGTTTTCAGGACCTAAAATGATCCCACCTTGGCCTCCGCGGTCTGCTATGGGCTGTATCGGCCTACTACGAATTGTATTATTCTATTTGAATAATACAATTCGTAGCTTTTGGCCGATTTCTTGTTTTTACAGGGCTGTGAGAAGAATTTACTTCTTGGTCGGGACCAGAACCTTGGTGCCGCCCATGTAGGGCCACAGGACCTCGGGGATCTTTACGGTGCCGTCCGCCTGAAGGTTGTTTTCCAGGAAAGCGATCAGCATACGGGGAGGTGCCACGCAGGTGTTGTTCAGAGTGTGGCACAGCTGCATCTTGCCGTTTTCATCCTTGTAGCGGATGCGCAGACGGCGGGCCTGGGCGTCACCCAGGTTGGAGCAGGAGCACACCTCAAAGTACTTCTGCTGACGGGGGGACCAGGCCTCAATGTCGCAGGACTTCACCTTCAGGTCGGCCAGATCGCCGGAGCAGCACTCCAACTGCCGCACGGGGATGTCCATGGAGCGGAACAGCTCCACAGAGAAGTTCCACAGCTTATCGTACCACGCCTTGGAGTCCTCGGGCTTGCAGACCACGATCATCTCCTGCTTCTCAAACTGGTGGATGCGGTACACGCCGCGTTCCTCAATACCATGAGAACCCTTCTCCTTGCGGAAGCAGGGGGAGTAGGAGGTCAGCGTCTGGGGCAGTTTGTCGGAGGGAATGATTTGGTCGATGAACCGGCCGATCATGGAGTGCTCGCTGGTGCCGATCAGATACAGGTCCTCGCCCTCGATCTTATACATCATGGCGTCCATATCCGTCTGGCTCATAACGCCCTCCACCACGTTGCCGTGGATCATGAAGGGGGGGATGCAGTAGGTGAAGCCCTTGGAGATCATGAAGTCCCGGCCATAAGCCAGCACAGCCTCGTGGAGACGGGCAATGTCACCCAGCAGGTAGTAGAAGCCGGAGCCGGAGACACGGCCGGCGGCGTCCATATCAATGCCGTCAAAGCTCTCCATAATGTCCGTGTGATAGGGGATGGGGAAGTCAGGCACCTTGGCCTCGCCGAAGCGCTGGACCTCTACGTTGGCGGAATCGTCCGGGCCGATGGGCACGGAGGGGTCAATGATCTGGGGGATCTGGAGCATGATGTGGTGGACCTTCTCGTCCAGCTCAGCTTCCAGCTTTTCCAGAGCGGCCAGCCGCTCAGCCTCATCGGTGACCTGCTTCTTCACAGCCTCGGCCTCAGCCAGCTTGCTGGGGTCCTTCTTGGCCTGACCCATCAGCATACCGACCTGCTTGCTCAGGCGGTTGCGGTCGGAACGGAGCTGGTCTGCCTCCTGAATGTTGGCCCGACGCTGGCTGTCCAGCTCGATGACCTCATCCACTAGGGGCAGCTTCTCGTCCTGGAACTTCTTCTTGATGTTTTCCTTCACAATGTCGGGATTTTCCCGGATAAACTTAATGTCGAGCATAGTTCATTCTCCTTGATCGATTTGATCGAAATAATTGTAATGATAATGTTTACTTGTTTAAGATCGCTTCTTTTAATTCCTGATACCGCTGGGCCGGAGGCGTAACGCCTTCCGTATTGGTGCTGGGCAGAAGCTCGTCCAGATGCTGGTCGCTGATCTCCTGAAGGGTCAGGAGGCAGCCGTCCAGATTTCCGGTGAGATACTCCTGCTGAAGATTGTAGAGGGCCAGCAGCGCCTGAGACGTTTTCTCCAGATCGGAGATGCTGTCGGAAATGACCTTCAGCTCCTCCTTGGCCTCATCCCGTTCTGCTTCTGTTTCATCCAGCCGCTTCTGCAGCTCGATGATCTGCTCCTGTGTTGTCTGGATCTCCTGAATGGCGGAGACGGAATTCTGTAATTGTCCCAGTGCCTCCGTGTTGCTCCGCTGATGGGACAGCATGGAGAGAAACATCAGCAGAAATGCCGCCAGGAACAGGATCAGAATATAGATGATAACGGGTTTCTTGCCGGTTTCCGGCGTTTCTGAGGATGTGGGCGTCACCTCGCCTCCGTCAGCTCGTTTTTCAAATTTCATGCATGAGGTCCTTTCTTTAATTGTGAGACCTTGATGACGGCCAAAGCGTCCAGCAGGTCATTCAGATCGTCCACACCGTAATATTCCAGCTCGATCCGACCTTTTTTGCGGCCGGGAACGATCTTCACACCGCGGCACAGCCGGGCCTTCAACTCATTTTGGGCCTCTGCCAGATAATCCACCTCGTCAGGATCTTTGGCCTGCGCCTCTTTCTTCTCGGCGGAAAGCCGTTTGACCAGAGCCTCTGTCTGCCGGACGGAGAGTCCGCCGCTGACAATGGCGTTGGCCGCGCTTTCCTGCAGGGAAGGGGAGAGGGGGACCAAAGCCCGGGCGTGACCGGCGGAGAGTTTGCCCTCCTCCACCAGCTTTCGGACGGAGGGCGTCAGTCCCAGCAGCCGCAGGGCATTGGTCACGGCGCTGCGGGATTTGCCTACCCGCTGGGCGGCTTCCTCCTGCGTCATGTGGTAGGATTCGATCAATGACTGAAAACCGGCGGCTTCCTCCATGGGATTCAGGTCCTCTCGCTGGAGGTTTTCAATCATGGCCAGCTCGGCCGCCTTGCGGTCATCGGCCTCGATCACGATGACCGGAACCTCCTGTAAGCCCGCCAGCCGGGCTGCCCGCCAGCGGCGTTCTCCGGCAATGATCTGATAGTAGCCGGATGACAGCTTTCGCACGGTTAACGGCTGAATGATGCCGTGCTGTGAAATGGAATCCGCCAGTTCCTGGAGAGATTCATCATCAAAGCGCTTCCGGGGCTGTGATGAGCAGGTCTCCACCTGTGAAATGGGAAGTGACAGACTGCCGCTGGACTCGGTTTTCATCACATCGTCGCCTAAGAGGGCGCCGAGTCCTCTGCCGAGACCAGAGGGCTTTTTTGATGCCATAGAAACGCTCCTTTCTACTGTTTTTTCAGGAACTCGACTGCGAGTGCCTGATAGGCCTCCGCACCGCGGGAGGTGCGGTCATAGGCCGTGATGGGCTTTCCGTGGCTGGGCGCCTCAGAGAGCCGGACGTTCCGGGGGATCACTGTGGCGTAGACCTTGCCGGGGAAGTAGTGCTTGACCTCTTCCGCCACCTGCATGGCCAGATTGGTGCGCCCGTCGAACATGGTCAGCAGAACGCCTTCCAGCGCCAGCTTCGGGTTCAAAGAGCGCCGCACGATGCGAACCGTGTTCATCAGGTCGCTGAGACCTTCCAGAGCGAAATACTCGCCCTGAACCGGAACCAAAATGCTGTCAGCAGCACAGAGGGCGTTCAGCGTCAAAAGCTCCAAAGACGGCGGGCAGTCAATGAAAATGAAGTCATATTCCGCCGCCAGCTGGTCCAGCGCGTCCTTCAGAAGAAATTCGCGGCGGTCCATGCCGATGAGCTCAATGCCGGCACCGGCCAGTGCCTTGTTGGAGGGAAGTACGTCTCCGTATCGGGTGTGCACCACCGCGTCTGCGGCGGG
>DXUR01000365.1 GCA_019417795.1 Clostridiales bacterium
TTATCACGCGCCGCCTTTTCCGGCGCAGGGACGACAGGTAGCTGTCCACATCAAAGGTGTTCTTTTTGTCAGCGTCCGAGAGGTATTGATAGCGGGGGTGGCGGGTGATGTCGTATTTCTCACTGAAAAACGGCCTCACGCCGCGCACCTGCAAAATACACTTGCCTCCGTCCATCGTTGCAATTTCGTCTTGGCTCATCAGCTCCTTTCCGAGTTTTTGGTAGTTCAGTCCGTGGGAGGTCTGCGCGCCCCGGTTCTCGCTCTGGTTGTAGCTGTCAATGGTTTCCTTGCCCAGCACCTCCGCGATCTCCTTGGCGTTCTTGCCCCTGCCACTAAGGAACAGCGTACAGTCGCAGTTGTCGGAAATGATTTCCGCCGCGTCCTTGTAAATGGCCTTTAGCTGCGACTGGCTCTGCAAAATAATAGAAGCCGAGATTTCCCGGCTTCGGATGGTGGCGATCAGCTTGTCAAAGTTTGGAATCTGGCCGATGTTGGCGAACTCGTCCAGAATCAGCCGCACATGGACGGGCAGCCGCCCGCCGTATTTGTCATCGGCCCGGTCACACAAAAGGTTTATGAGCTGGCTTTGCACCATTGCCAGAATGAAATTAAAGGTCGTGTCCGTGTCCGACATAATCAGGAACAGGGCTGTTTTTTTGTCCCCGATGGTGTCAAGTTCCAGTTCGTCGTCCTCCATCAGCTCCCGCACCTCCCGGATGTCAAAGGGCGCTAATCTGGCTCCGCAGCTTATCAAAATGGAGCTGCGGGTCTTGCCCGCCGACAGCAGGAATTTACGGTACTGGCGCACCGCAAAGTGTTCCGGGTCTTTTTCTTCCAGCCGTTCAAACATCTGGTCTACCGGGGATTGAAATTCCGGGTCGTCCTCGCGGGCTTCACTGGCATTTATCATTTCAAGCAGCGTAGTGAAATTCATTTCATCGTCCGGCGCTTCGTACCAGATATAGCCAATGAGGGCCGAATACAGCAGGCGTTCCGATTTGATCCAAAAATCCTCGGCGCTTTTTTCGCCCTCGCCCTTGGTGTTACAGATCAGAGTGTTTACCAGCTTCAAAATGTCCTTTTCCGAATGGATGTAGCGAAACGGGTTGTAGCGCATACTCTTGGAAAAGTTAATGGTATTCAGCACTTTTACCCGGTAGCCGCACCGCACAAGGAGCTGGCCCACCTCGCCGATCAGACTTCCTTTCGGGTCGGTAATCACGAATGAGGTCGGGTAGTCCTTGGACACGCACTGCATGAGGTTGGGCTTCACAAAGAACCGGGTCTTGCCGCTGCCGGAACCGCCGATCACCAGAACATTTTTATTTCTTGCGGTTTTGGGGTCTTTCGGCCTGTTGTTCATCGTCAGCCGTTCCGTCTGTGTCAGCAGAATGTTGTTGTCAAAATTGGGGTCGATATAGGGGGCTATATCCTTGGGGCCGCCCCAACGGGCGCTGCCGTACTCGACACCCCGGCGGTATTTCTTGGCGTTCTTGCTTTTGCAGTACACCATCAGCCGCAGCGCCACCGCACCGGCCACGCCCACCGCCAGATCGAACAGGTGGAAGCTGGGGGCGGCGCTTTCAAAGGCAAGGGAAAAGCCGTCCGCAAGGTGCAATAGCTTTTCCGACAAGTCCGCCCCAGCCGCCAGCCGGTAGGTCTGTCCCAGCTTGCCGAACAGGTAAACAAACAGCAGGTAGGGCAGGTTGGCGATGATCAGCTTTTTCATTTCCGGCTTCATCGTGACAGCCCCCTTTCCTTGATTTTCTCCTTGGCCTGCTGGCTGCTTCTGGCCGCTGCCTTTTCTTTCAGGACGGCAAGGGTCTTTCGGATGGAGGGGCGTTCCTGCTGTTTGAGCTTCTTGGCTGTAAACTCCTTAAACGCCTGTTCCAGATTGTCCGCCTGCTTGGATTTGAAAATCACGATATACCGGGGCGGATGGGTAGTGCGGTCTTTCCGCAGAGTAAAATCAATGTCGTATTTCTTGGCGCAGGGCTTAAACAGGCCAATGTTGGCGTCGGTGATCTCAATGTTGGACAGGGCGGAACCGTCCTTTTTGAGCTGCCGTAAGCTCTGCTGGCCGTGATGGGCCTTACCCGTCCCTTTCTGCCGGGCGGACAGATATTTTCGGATGGCCGCTTGCAGCACTTGGGCGGTGAGCTTGCCCGTCTTAACCGCTAACGCTATGGTTTTCTGGTCTACTTCTTCCTGCAACTGCTATCCCTCCTTTGGAAAGTCAGCAGGCAGGCGGATGGCTTAAATCCGCACCCGCAGGCCGGAGAGGTCGTCGGCGTGGATTCCCACAAGATACCAGTTCTCGGCCATTTCAATGCGGGTCGGCCTCCATCTGCCGCCCACCATCACATCAAAAGTTTCTCCGCAGTGCAGGCCGCCGTAATAGTCCGCAAGGTCAAAGCGGATGTCGTAGCGGTCTGTCTGCTCGTCAAAAATCAAAGCACCCTGTTTCATAGGGTCGGCCTCCTTTCAGATTTTGCCAGTGTTCATGTCATGGGCCACCAGCGCCGTGTAATAGCCGTTGATGGTGCTTGGGGCGTTGAACAGAACCGCCAGCAGATATTTTTTGATGTTCCGTATTTCCGTGGTGTTTTTGCTGATACAGTCAAAGACAAACTCAATGTGAGAGCTGTTCAGCTTCATCAGCTTGGATTTCACCAGCTCGGCGGGGTAATCGTCCCCGGCAATGCGGATGGTCTTTCGGGCGCTGCATACGGTTTCCACCAGCAAGTCCACGATCTCGTCCAGCATATCCCGGTCAATCCCCTTGGCGTACTGGCAAAGGTGTTCATACTCGATGTTGTCCTTGATGATCTCCCGATAAATCTCTACGGCGCTCTGTGATTTCGCTCCCGTTCCTTTCCGTTCCGGCGGCGCAGCCGCTTCTTCCCCCAAAGGAGAGGGAGGGGAAAGGATAAGAATGGAATCGGTATTTGATCCATCCGTAATTGATTTCTCTTTACTTGATCTATCTTTATTTAATTGCGTTGGTTTTTCCTGCGTAGGCTTTTCCTGCGTTGGATTATCCAATGTTGGATTTTCCAATGTAGGTGAATCCGGCACAGGCTGGGGCTGTTCATAAATGATGTAATCCGCCCCGCGCAGGCGGCCTTGGCTGTCACGCTCACGGGAACGCACGATATAGCCCGCCTGTTCCAGCTCCCGGACAGCCGCCCGGATCGCGTCGATCTGCTCCCGGTTGATAAGGGATAAGCCTTTCAGCGTAAAGTCCCAGCTCTCCGGCAAGGACAGCATTTGCGACAGCAGCCCCTTGGCTTTCAGGGACAAGTCCTTGTTCCGCAGGTGGTGGTTGGACATCACCGTATAGCCCCGGTTTTTCTCCACTCGAAAAACTGCCATCTCGTCGTCCACTCCTTTCACTTGAAATTTCACCGCGCCGTCAAGGGCGGTGAGCTTGCCCGGCTGGTAGGGACATTCCTCATACACACAAAACTGGTACTTCCAGTGCGGGCGGTAGAAACGGCAGGTGCCGCAGTCCTCCGGCGCTCCGGCCTCGCCGTTGTCAAAATGATCTGCGCCCGGCCTCGTCTGCATGAGCTGTTCAAAGGCCCGGTCGCTGCCGGAAGTAAAGTACATAGGCGGTCGCCTCCTTTCTGTTTTTGGGCGCAAAAAAGCGGCGTCCTGATCTCCCCAAAGGGGAAAAGAGAACGCCGCTGTCTGCGGTGTCGTATTCAATTTTCGATGTGTCACTATTTGGGCGCTGGGCTTCACGGGAAGCAGAAGCGTGTCAAAGCTCAATCCGAAAGTAGTAAATCGGTAGTAAATTCAGTTCTTATATCCCGTGAAATGCCCGTATTTCCGGGCTTTTTGGAGATAATCAGAGTTGTTATATTAAAATTATCGTTGTAGTTCCCTTCATCGGCTATGACTCTAAATGGCCGGA
>DXUR01000366.1 GCA_019417795.1 Clostridiales bacterium
ATAAGAGACAGGGTCTACACCGCCCCGCTGACAGAGCAGGAAAGTTTGGAAAGCATCTATACCCGATTTAATATCAACCATCCGGCAGACTTCAAGGGGCACTCCCTGTCCGTGTCCGATATTGTGGTGCTGCATCAGGACGGGCAGAACACCGCGCATTACTGTGACCGCTTTGGCTTCTCCCAGGTGCCGGAATTTTTGCGGCCGGAACGGGCAGCGGAGGTCACGATCCCCACGCCGGATCAGATGGCGACGCAAGAGCGGATCAGCACACCCAGAGGCAGCTTTTGTGTGACCAATATGACGCGGGAACAAATGGAGGCGGCGGGATATGGGGTTCACCATCAGTCTGACGATGGGAAATATCTCATCATGGGCAACGGCACACGGGCTTTTGCTGTCCTCGCGCAGCAGCCGGAACAGGACAATCCCCTCCGCACGGCGGAAATGACGCTGGAAGATGACTACGGGATGATCGACGGGGTTATCAACAACGGCAGACGCGGCGAGGAATTGGAAAAAGCCCAGGAGTACGCAGAACGGACAACGCCGGAGAAGCCTTCCATCCGTGAGAGGTTGGAAGATGCCAAACGGGAGTGTGCCGAGCATAAGCCCCCGGAGAGTAAGAAGCCTGGCCGTGATGCGCCGGAGCAGGATTGCCTATGAGCCGAAGTAAAAAATGGCGGCTGGAATGGGCGTTCTTCCTGGGTGACAACGGCAGGCGGCAGTATAACCATATCTGCCGCAAATGCGCCCACGGCTGCAAACAGAGTTTCCGGGCGTGTCTGGTCGCTTGTCCGCATTACAGTTCCAAACGGTCTAAAATCTGTGAGGATAAGGGTTCGAAAACCGCAGAATAATTCCCTGTATCCGCATTTTCAAGGGGAGCCTTTATGATTTCTCATGTGTCGGTCTGCTTGTTGGCACACGGAGAAAAAAGCTCGATTTCAAACACTTTCTGTCACGCAAAACGGGAGTACAGCTTTTCGGTTCGTCCGATCGGCTGTACTCCCGCTTTTTTTCTTTTTGCAAAATGAAGATATTTGTAAATTGGAAAAATAACTGCTATAATTATAAAATATAAGGATATGGTTGTTTGCGTCAGGATTAGAGAAAAATGTTTGCTATGAGAGGAATCGCTTTATGGAAAAAGCAGATAATGAGATGTATGCCTTGGTAGACGAGGAATTTCTGGCGAAATTCTCCAATCAGCATTTGAACTATATGAAGGAACTTTACTACTCATTCTATGCTGGCTATTGCAAAAGAATCAAACGAAAGCCATTAACTTCTGAGGATTTTTTTAAGAATATGCACCTCAGAAGATTTCAACTATACCAACTTTGTTGCCCTTATTGTGGGACAGTTTCCTTATGCATTCACGATAAGAAAGAATCTAAGACTGCTGGATATAATTTTTGCCATTCTTGTGGCCGAACATCTACGCTAAAAAATATACAAAAGCATCTGGCTCGCTTTGTTCGTATTAAACGAATGAATCGTATTAGTATTCAGGCAGTTGCGGAACATCGACCTGAAACAGAGAAGTGGCTATTGGCGTATGACTGCTATCAAATCGAAATAATTGAACTGGCATCTATTATCGAGGTTCTATTTAGGGATTATTTTGAGGCCTTACTCTTCATAAGTTGTGAATCTAAAAAAGATAGCTTCTTGGAAAAAATTGTTCGCAAGTATACTGGGAACGACTTTATGAATATTGAAAAAACAAATGATATCTACAAAAAGGCATTTGGAATTGAAATACGAAAGAATTTGAACGCTGAAACTTGGGATGATTTACTGGATATTGTGAACCTTCGGAACATGATAGTACATAATAACGGACAAGTAGACAAGCGCTTTGAGTCCACATCTACGTTCAGAAGATGGAAAGATCGAGTAGACATCCCGCTCATTAAAATAGAAGATGAAGATATTGCTAAACTGCTTTCAAGTGTTATTGATGCTGTTACAATCATTTCAAATCTATATCTAAAAGAATACTATCAAAGACGAAACCGAGTGATAGCAAACTACTACTTTAACAAAGAAAATGCATATGATTTTTTTGCGGACACGGAATGATTAAGAAACCGGAGGGTATTACCCCTCCGGTTTGTGTTTTAAGTGTAGTCATCCAACTATCAATCTCCACACCGTCAGCGGCACATACCAGACCGCCACGATCAGCCACCAGGCCAGAACAAAACCTCCGATGATCCCGGCCAGAATGAGGTTCAGCGCAAACAGGGCAATCCCGCTGCCCAGAGAGCCGCCGCCCGGCACGATCCAGAGGCGGAGCCGCCAGATGCCGAACGGCAGCCCGCAGAGTATCCATAACCATAGGTAGTCCAGTTCACCGCTTTTCACGCAAGCGGACCGGAAGATGCAGTACATCAGCGCGGCGACCGCCGCGGGCAGGATCGTCTTGCAAAAGAAATCCTTTATCGCTTCGCCTCTCGTCATAGGTTCGCCTCCTTTAATATGTCTATATCGTTATTATATTTGATGTTCTGACAAAAGCCCAGGATAAAACGCAGAAATCGGATTTATTCCAGTTCCACATTCTTTTTCCGCTCCTGCTCCGGCTGCGGAGGGGAAAGAAAATCCTCCACGTTCCGCTGTATAGCGGCATAGTCCCGTTCGTCGCACTGGGCCTTCTGTAAATCAGCTTTCAGGACAGCCTTCCTTGCGTTGAGCTCGTCCATTTCCTCCTGCATCCGCTCTGTAGCAGGCAGCGGAACCGCGCCCAGCCGCTTGCACTCTCTGGCAGCGGCTTCAAAAAGGATGATCTCGCTCTCATGCCCTCGCAGAAATTTTTCCTTATCTCTGGACGCCTTATAGCGATCATAGATCGGTTTAAGTTGGCGGTAGGTGGCGACGTGCTTCATCTTCAAGGTCAGCTCGTCCACCTTCGCCCCGGTGTCCCGGAGGTCTGCTTTGAGTTGGGCGACGGAGGCGGACGCAGCCTCGCACCGATCCAACAATTCTTCATAGCTGCCGATACCATGCTCCGTCAAAAAGTTGGAGGTATCCGCAATGCGCTTCAGATTTTCGATGGTCGCCCAGCGGCGATAGCCTGCGCTCTGCTGTGCCTTGATGTTGTTCTGGATATCAACGAGCAGGCTGATTCTTCCGTTACGCTGCTTAGGCTGTCTGGAAGGTCTGGAGCGTCCGGCGATTCGGGCGGTGATGGCTTCTTCCGTGTAGTCTACGCCCAGGGTTTTCATCCGGGTAAACCGCTCCTGGTCAGAGGCCCGGCAGGAAACGTATTTCCCCCGCTTGATTTCGTATCCTTCCCTCTGCAGGCGGAGCAGCAAATCTTCAAAGTCGGCGGAGGCGGGGATCAGCCGGTCAATAGCGGCTTTCAGCTTTGCCTTGTAGCTGGTCCCGGCCTGGGCCGCCTGGTGTTCGATGTAGCTCTTGCCCTTGGCCTGTCCGGGGATGATGACCGATAGGCCATGCTCTTTGCATATCCGGTCGCTGGTGCGACGGATGTAGTGATAGCTCCGCTTGTTGGAATGGTAGTGCTTGTGATCCGTGAAGCTGACCGCATTGAAAATCAGGTGGTTATGGACGTGATCCTTGTCTATGTGGGTGGTCAGCACAAATTCATACTTGCCGCCCAAGATTTCTTTTGCAAGTTCCATGCCTATTTCATGGGCCTGCTCCGGCGTGACCTCCCCAGGCTGAAAGGCTTGGATCAGGTGGCGGCCCAGGTTTGTTCCCTTGTCGATGGCGTGTCGGCGGGTCCAGGCAAATTCGATATCCGCAGTTTCGGCGGCGCAGCCATAGGAGGAAACAAGCAACTTTCCGTCCGTCTTTTCCGAGTTACAGATATAGTCAATGGCTGCTTTCAGCGTTGACTTGATAGGATGTGTCTTTGTAACTGCCATATCTCGTCCAG
>DXUR01000367.1 GCA_019417795.1 Clostridiales bacterium
CCTGAAGCTGCATATTCAATTTTCAAGGTCCGCCCGGCTGCGGCTCCCGCTCCCTCTCGGGCACGGTCCGTTTCCGTGACATGATTGTATCGTACTTTCGCAGAAAAGTTTATGGGCTTGCAGTCCAAGTTGCCCACCCTCTTAGTTCGAGTTCTGGGATACAACAGACAAAAAAGAGGAGTTGAGTCCATTCATCAGACTCAACTCCTAAGTAAGACGAGAAAATTCGTCTTTCTGTTAATTGTCAAAGGTGCATTTTCCGCTCGACTTCATAACGCAATCGAGATATTACACTTATAGGATAGCATAATTTAAAATTGCCACTTTCTAATAGTCCCCCTGATGTCAAGATATCACAGCGCAAAAAGAGTGTCAACAAATTATTTATTGACAGATTTTCAATGAAACATCCAACTTTTTGAATTGCGCTGTTCCATCACTCACCGCTGCAAAAAAACTTGCATTTTGTTCCACATCTACTATACTAAAGGATGTATCGATTATTCTTGAAAGAAAGCGGATGCTATGGAATTTCAAATGAAGTTAAAGCGATTTCTCAAACAGGAGACCGTTCTTTCGGTCGCCGCTGTACTGGCCGTGCTCTCCATGTTCTTTGTGCCGCCGGATGCAGACTACCTCGGTTACATCGACCTGCGCACGCTCGCCATTCTGTTTTCCCTGATGACCATCATGGCCGGGCTGCGGCGGCAGGGCGTTTTTGACCGGATGGGCCGGGCGCTGTTGGCACGGACCGGCAGCACCTTGCAGCTGGTGCTCGTTCTGGTCGGGCTGTGCTTTTTCGGGAGCATGGTCATCACCAACGATGTTTCCTTGCTGACCTTTGTGCCTTTTACCTTTGTGGTGCTGAGCGGCCTTGCGCCGGGCACCCGCCGGGCGCTGACCATCCCAGTGGTGTGCATGCAGACCATCGCGGCCAACCTTGGCAGTATGCTCACGCCCATCGGCAACCCACAGAACCTCTACCTCTACGGCAAAAGCGGAATGAGCATGGCGGAGTTTCTCCTGCTCATGTTCCCCTACACGGTCGTTTCGCTGCTGCTTCTGGTGGGCTGGGCGGTCGCGGTCTGCCGCAAACAGGCATCCGCCAGCATCGGTATCTTCCCGGAGCAGCAGAACATCACCGCAGACCGAAAAATCATCCTGCTGGATGCGGTGCTGTTTGCGGTCTGTCTGCTGGCGGTCGTCCGGGTATTGCCCTACGGCGTTGCCTTTGCCGCTGTGCTGGTCTGTACCCTCTGCGCTGACCGCTCCACTCTCCGCAATGTGGATTACTCCCTGCTGCTGACCTTTGTGGCATTCTTCGTTTTCATCGGCAATCTGGGGCGCATCCCGGCCTTTTCGGGCTGGCTACAAGCCATCCTCGCCGGGCGGGAAGTGCTGGTGGCAGTTCTGGCTTCGCAGGTCACCAGCAATGTTCCCGCTGCCCTGCTCCTGTCCGGGTTCACGGATGAAACCGCCGCGCTTATCATCGGCACGAATCTCGGCGGCCTTGGCACCCTGATCGCGTCCATGGCCAGCCTGATCTCCTACCGCCAGATCGCGCGGGAGCTGCCGGAGGAAAAAGGCCGCTACTTCAAGCTGTTCACCCTGTCCAACCTGATTTTTCTGGTGATCCTGCTGGCTGAATGGATGATCATCGGGCGATAAGACTGAAACGTGGAGGTTCCGAAATGAAGCATCGTATTGTCACGGCTGCACAGATGAAGGCCATCGAACAGGCCGGAAATGCTCACGGCCTGCCCTATCTGCAGATGATGGAGAACGCCGGGCTTGCAGCCTACGCCGAACTGAAAAACGTCCTTCCGCAGCCCGGCTCTCTGCTGGTGGTCTGCGGAAAGGGCAACAACGGCGGGGACGGTTTTGTCATCGCCCGCGCCGCCGCAAAAGAGGGCTGGAATGTGACTGCTCCTTTAGCCGAAGGCGAACCCAAAACCACAGATGCCATCACCAATTTTGAGCGTCTGCATTCCCTGTCAGTGAACATCTGCGCCGACTGCACCGTGCTGGAAACGCAGCACTTTGATGTGGTCGTGGATGCCCTGTACGGCACCGGATTCCATGGCGCACTGCGGCCCTCCGGCCTTGCCGCCTGCGGGCTGATGAACCGTCTGCACAAAAGCGGCGCTTTTGTTTTGGCTGTAGACCTGCCCAGCGGCATCAACACTGACACCGGCGAAGTCGCCGAGGGGGCCGCTCATACAGACCTGACCGTGACTTTCGACAGCTATAAGCCCCTGCATGTGGCAGAATCTTCTGCACCTCTGTGCGGAAAAATCGTTTGTTCCGACATCGGCATCCGGGATGAATGGCACCCAGAGTTTTGAAGTGACTCTTCCATTTGTAATGCACTGTTTTTTGAAACCCTGCTGTCGAGAATTGACTGTTACGGTCGATTTCTGATATTCTTTTTTGCTTTTTCAATCTCTATCGCAACGAACAATCTCTTTCGTGTGTGTATGAAAAAGGCAGCAACAGGTATCCTAAAGAGTATAAACAACTCGATAGGATGAGGTCACACAATGAAAGAGCTATTTGGACAAAGGCTTCGGGAGCAGCGTTTGAAGCAGAATCTAACACTGGAACAGCTTGCAGAAAAGGCAAATCTGTCACCCAACTATGTCGGCATGGTGGAACGCGGGCTAAAAGAACCGGGGCTTGCTACGATCGTCAAGCTCCTGAATGGTTTGAATGTTTCAGCGGACACTCTTCTGTGTGATCTGGTTCCCAGTGCATCCCATGTGACGGACGATGAGATCAGCAAGCGTTTAGAAGGTCTGACGCCCATGCAGAAAAAAGCAGCACTCGATTTGCTGGACACCTATATTGCCAATCTGCCTTACCTTACAAAAGAAGACTGAACCTATAACCTTGCAAGCGCATCTGCTTAAATTTTGGCGGATGCGCTTTTCTTTTGCAACTCTCTTGGATATAATATTATCTATAGAGCATATTCATTCCGAAAGAGTCGATTTGTGAGGTGACCAATATGAGAGAGCCGCGATACAGTCTTCTTACCGACATTCAGTACGACATCGAACTTGCCCGGCAGGGGAAGTTTGCCCTGTATGGGCAGCGGAACATTGCACGCGAGTACCGCTGCAAAAAGGCAACTCCGGAAGAGCAGCAGGCCTACGAGACCCTGCAAAATGTTCTTTTCATGGTCCCTCAGTGGAGCGACACAGAAGAACTTCACTCTGATATGGAGAGAATCGGCGGGCGCGTCTGGTTCTGTTACTTCTGGAAAGATCACGATTCCATGATACAGCTGACAGAAGATTCCTGCGGAACATTTACCACGGCCTATGTTCTGGACGCGGATATCACCCCGGAGATGCATAAAAGCGCTGCTCGTCAAGCACAGCAGCAGCTCGCAGTCTGCATGCAGGAATGGGGCATTCCGCTGATGAAATCATTTGTTCCTGAAAAAGAAAAGTACGAATATCTGGAGGAAGCAGCCTCTCACCTGATGCAGGTTCTCAATGCACCAGAATGCATTATGGGGTAAAAATTGAACAATGCGTCTTTTCCTTGGCTGTGGCCACAGCAGATTTGAAGATTGATCTTTTTACTCTCCCAAACTGCAAAACACCTCCCGGCAGGCACTTGTTTTGAATGGTGCTATCGGGAGGTGTTCTATGAATGATAAATCGGTTTCATTTTATCGAAGGTACAAAACTCTTTGAAGCCCAATGCTTTTACTTCCTGCCTTGTTTCATCCATAATCAACTCTCATGACACGACCTATCCTTTCTGACAAAAACCACTGCAATGATGCACACCACAAATTCTGTCACCGGGAAGGTAATCCAGATTCCGGTCAGATGTAACATGACGGCAAGTTCTGAATGTTCTCGGAAGGCGGGAGAAAGTTCATCGGACTGG
>DXUR01000368.1 GCA_019417795.1 Clostridiales bacterium
CATCCCCTTCAATGTACGGCGTAAGGTCGAAGTTGAAGGTAATGTTGAGCTGATAACCCCTCTTCTTTGAAGATCTTTCTGATCCGTTCTCCAACAAGGGATGCTAGTTCGGCTGGTTCAGATTCAGGCTGATCTTTCGCTTTTTTCACAGAGAACACCTCATTTGCGGGCAATCATCAGATGCCACGGAACGTAAAGGTGAACTCCACAGGCTTGGTCACATCAGGAATATACTCCGGGTGGACATTGGCACCCCAGCTGTCATCGCCGCCAACGCCCATCTGCTCGCCCATAGCACGAATGACCGTGTAATGGACCGGGGGCAGCTCGTAGGGCAGCGCAGAGAAGAACATGGGCTTTGCGGCATCTGCGGTAAACAGCAGTCCACGGCCCTTGCGGTCCACTGCTTTTGCCCAGCGCACAGCGGTCTTTGCACCGCACTCCTGCGGCACAAGGTACTGTGCCATGTTGTCTGCAACCTTGTTCTGGTAAATGCCCAGCTTTGCACCATGCTGGCGATCCCAGTAGGTCTCCGCAGGGCCGTTTCCGTACCATTCCACCGTGTCGTAGTCAGCGTCGATCTTGAACAGTACGCCGAACTCCGGCATTGCTGCAAGTCCTTCCACCGGGTCATAGTGCAGGGTGGTCTGGATGCGGCCATCACCGAACACACGGTACTGCAGGCTGCACTCTGCTGCGGGGCTGGTCTGGAGGTTATAGAGATAGGTCACGACCACGCTGTCGGCTTCCACCTCGCAGGTGGGGTTCTGGAGGATAGTGCCGCCATGAACAGACGGGATCTCCTTGCCGATGCCCTTGGCGGTAGCGTACAGGCTTGCCAGCTTCCACTGACCGCGAACGCCGCCCATGTTGTTGCCGCAGTCGTTGTCGGTGGGAGCGCGCCAGAAGTTGGGACGGGGGATCTCCTGAATCATCTCTTTTCCGGCATAGCGGTAGGAAGTCAGACCGCCATTCAAATCGGAGAACAAAACATCGAAATTCTCACCCCGGACGCCGATGTTGTGTGTACCGTGCGTAACGGTAAACGGCGTGACCTTCTTGCTGGAAATGGAACGGACCACAGCGATCACACCCTGTCCAAAGGCGACTTCATGGCCCTTCTTTGCCCAGCTGGTGTCCTCCTTCAAACGGAAGCTGATGGTCACTGCATATTCACCGGGGAGCGCAGGAACCATAAACGGCAGCGGGAAGCTGGAACGCTCTTCGGGAGCGACATCAATATTGGTCAGTTCCTGCTGCTGATACAGCTTTCCATCACGGTGCAGCAGAGCAACGCAGTCGAAAGCATCCGTAGAGGTGAACAGGTTCTTATTCCAGACTTCAAAGCCAGAATTGTCGATGGAAACTGCGATATTCTGATAGCAGAACTTGACCTCCTGCATCTTGGGAGAAGGAGCACGGTCACCACCGTAGGCAATGCCGTTTCCGCTGAAATTATAGTCGGTAGGACGCTCACCGAAGTCGCCGCCGTAGGCTTGGAACCACTTGCCGTAGCGGTCTTTTTTCCAGATGGACTGGTCGATGTAATCCCAGATGAAGCCGCCCTGATAGCCGCAGTCCTTCTGGTCGGCAAGTTCCGTGTACTTGTGCAAAGCACCGTTGGAGTTGCCCATAGCATGAGAATATTCGCACTCGATATAAGGCCGCTTATCGCCCTGTGCCAGATACTCTTTAATGTCCTTGACCGTGCTGTACATATGGCTCTCGATATCGGTGGTTTCGAGGAAGCGGGGATCGTTGACCACACCTTCGTAATGCACCAGACGGGTGTCATCAAAGCGGCGGACCATCTCTGCCATCTGGAGCAGGGTCTCACCGCCAAACGATTCGTTGCCCAGAGACCAGATCAGAACAGCAGGATGATTTTTGTCACGCTGGTAAGTGGAATTCATGCGGTCAGACAGGACGGCTTTCCACTCCGGCTTATCGTTGGGCAAAACGCCCTCGATGCCGCGAATGCCAGCCTGATGAATGTCCCATGTGCCATGGGATTCCAGATTGTTCTCTGCGATCAGATACAGACCATACTCGTCGCACAGGTCGTACAGTGCATCCTGATTCTGGTAATGGCTGGTGCGGATGGCATTGATGTTGTTCTGCTTCATGGTGATGATATCCCGAAGCAGTTCCTCATGGGTGTGTACGCCCACAGCACGACCCGTAATGGAGCTGAACTCATGACGGTTGGCACCCTTGAACACGATGCGCTTGCCGTTGAGCAGCATCCGATTGTTCTTCAACTCGAACTTGCGGAAACCGATTTTCTGCCCGGTCACCTCTACCAGATGGCCTGCATCGTCCAGCAGCTCGATTTCCAGTTCATACAGAGCCGGGTCCTCTGCACTCCACAGGTGGGGGTTCTCCACCGCATGGCTGAACAGAGCAGAGCCGCCGTTCAGTGCGATTTTTTCGGAGAACACTTCCAGTTCACTGCGGCGCAGGGTCAGACGGGCCGCGCCCTTTCCCTCCACCTGCAGTGCAACTTCCAGCGTGGAATGCGTAAAATCATCCCCGGCAAACAGCGTTTTGACGGATACATCTTCCAGATGCACGGTGGGGATAGCATACAGCCACACACTGCGGAAGATGCCGGAGAAGCGGAAGAAGTCCTGATCTTCGCACCAGCTGGAGGAAGTCCACTTGAACACCTGCACAGCAAGTTTGTTCACGCCCGGCTGGAGATAGGGAGTCAGATCGAATGCGTGTGCGGAGAAGCTGTCCTCGGTGTAACCCACATAAGACCCGTTCAGCCAAAGAGCCATGCCGCTTTCCACACCCTCGAACTCGATGTGGACGGGCTTGCCCTGCATGGATTCCGGCAGCTCGAAGTATTTTACATAGCTTGCCACCGGATTGAACCGCTGCGGGATCTCACCCGGCTGTACTTCTTCACGGCCATCCCACGGATACTGAACATTCGCGTACTGGGGAATGTCGTAGCCCTCCATCTGGATGTGTGCCGGAACATGAATGTCGTCCCAGCCGCTGCAATCGTAATCCGTCTTTTCAAAGCCGGGGATGGCACTGGTGTAGTTCTTTGCGTAGGCGAATTTCCAGATGCCGTCCAGCTTCATCGCCAAAGAAGAGGAGCCTGTCCGATATTCTTCGCGGGAAGCGTAAGTACGGAAACTTGCATGAGCATTCAGCACGTTTTCCTTGAAAAAGGTGGGGTCTTTTACTTTTGCAAAATCAAATGCAGCCATAGTATTTCCTCATTTACCTTTTATATAATTTTATAATATTTCTCCAGCCTCCCCGGAGGAATCGCTGGATTCCTCCGGGGAACAGCAGATGAAGGAGAAATGATAATGGCTTGTTATCAGGCTGCTGCACGCAGCTTTTCATTTGCTTCTTCAACTTTCAGACGAGACAGAATGAAGGTGATGATGGCATCCAGAGCAAACGGAATCACCAGATACATGATCTTCAGCATCGAGATGCAGGATTCGGGCTGGACGGCCAGCGCACGATCGAAATGGCTTGCAGCCAGCAGCCAGCCGGTGATGGCAGTACCCAGGCCGCCGCCCAGCTTCACACCGAGAGAAGTGCAGGAGTACATCGTGCCATCCACGCGCTTATGCTTCGTCAGCCAAGTGTACTCGGAGCAGGCTGCGATCACGGCGTTCATGTCGCCCTGCCAAGGACCCTGACCAAGAGCTGCGATTGCAGTAAAGAGCAGCATCAAGGTCACATTGCCGCTGCCCATGTAACCAGCTACAGCAACCAGTGCACGAGAAATCGTTGCCAGAGTATAGCTCATTACATTCAGCTTATACATTCCATTCCACTTTGCAACCAAGGTCGGGGTGAACACCAGTGCGATGATCAGAGGAATGTTGATTGCCCAAGAGAATACACCGAACAGATTCTGGTTG
>DXUR01000369.1 GCA_019417795.1 Clostridiales bacterium
AGCTGGCACAGTTCCGAGTGGATCGAATGGTGGCTGTGGAATCATCCGATCAGGCAGCTGTTTGTAAGCCGGACTTCGACCCGGCTGAGTATGTGCGGAAAATATTCGGAATGTACCCGGACGATCTGTGTACGGTGGAACTGCTGTGCGATAACGAGGTCATGCGCAGCGTGATAGACCGCTTTGGAGAAGAAGTCTCAACGGTGACAGTAGATGACGGCCACTTCAAGGCCATCGTGGAGGTAGCACCCAGTCCACCGTTTTTTGCATGGGTGTTCACCTTCTGCGGCAAGATCCAAATCCTCGGCCCCGCAGAGGTGCTGGACGAAATGCGCGGCATGGCCGCATGGCTGCAATGATCCAGCAGAGGTGTTCCTTGCGGGGAACACCTCTGCTTTCTTATCTTGCTAATCGAACAGATGTTTGCTATACTGGCACTGTTCCCAATCGAGAGAACGCACGAGGAGGTGAAATGCGTGGAACAGACCTTTGGCAGCTTCCTTCGGGAGAAGCGTATGGCGCGCGGCCTGACGCTCCGCGGCATGGCGGCAAGGCTGGACTTGTCGCCGGTCTATATGAGCAACATTGAGAATGACCGCCGCGCGGCTCCTTCGCAGGAATATCTGGAACGGATGGCCCTGCTGCTGCAGTTGGACAAGCCAGAACGGGAATGGTTGCTTGACCTTGCGGCAAAATCCAAGCAAAATCGGGTATCCGCAGACCTTCCGGACTACATCATGGATCGAGAGATCGTCCGGGCTGCATTGCGCACAGCCAGGGAGGCAGACGCCACCGACCAGGAGTGGCAGGATTTTATCGACCGGATCAACCGGCGCATGAGATCATCAGGAGAGGACAGTGATACCAAGGCATGAGAACACCATATTACAGGGAACAGGCTCTGGAGGGGATCGCCCGCGAAGTCATCACCGCCTATGATCCGAATCTCTATTATGGCGTTCCCAGAATGATCCCTATCGAGGACATCATCGAAGCACAGGGGATCACGCTGGAATATCAGTGCCTGCGGAAAACCGGGTGTGTCTTGGGCGAAACGATTTTTGATGATGGCGGCGCCATTATCTATGATTACGATATCCCAGGATATACCGTCATTGCGGTCAAGGGCGGCACCATACTCATCGATAGCTCCCTCTGCAGAGAGGATGCCTCCGCAGGCCGGCTGCGCTTTACCTGTTCTCATGAACTGGCACACTGGCTGCTGCATAAGAGACTGTACAGCGGAACCGGCGAGAGTGCAGCCATGATGACAGGAACAAACATCGTCAGAACGCAGAACAGCGCATTGGAAATGCAGGCGAATCTGCTGGGGTCCATCCTTCTGATGCCGCTGCCTCAAGTAAAACGATGCTTTTACCAGCTCCAGTCTGGCAGGGACCGTCAGCAATTAGTCGCGGATATGGCCGGCATTTTTCAAGTCTCCAAGCAAGCCATGCGTATCCGGCTGGAGAATCATCATCTGCTGTGAAAAAATTTTAGGAAGCTGTTCTCAAAAAAGAGAACAGAGAAAGCGAGGCGCCATGGAACAAGAAATACGCAAGATCCTTCGCTGTCCCATCTGCGAGAAGGGACGGATCGCGGATGCCCCAGCGGGGGCGGCCCTTTCCCAATATCGGCTGTTTGCCATGGTAGGGGATGAACCAGCTGATATTATCGCAAAGTGTCCAAGGTGCGGTATGCAGGTGGGGATCACCGTGCGGCACAGGACTGAGCCGCCGATCATCGTGCCCACTCTCTGTAGGGATACGGCATGGGCCTGAATTAAGAAAAAACAAAACAATATATAACTTCGTCAAGCGCACCAACCACCCAGCGTCGAATCAGACGTAAGCGGGAAGTATTGAGTTAGGAGCCTTACAAGTAGCTTTTCAGCTATGCGTAAGGCTCTTTTTTTGCGCCCTTTTCGCATTGTTGAGTGGCGGAAAGGACTTGTATGCTCCAGCGTTGGCAGACCTATGTCGCCAAATACCCGTGACCCGATCTCAGAACTTTCAAAAAAATCTGAGATTGGAGTCACGAAAAATGAAAAAATGGCAGGAAGAACGCAATTATAGACGCATTTATAACGAAGCTGGTGAAGTGATCGCCAATATCATCACCGTGGATGGTGTGGATGTGGAAGTGGCGGAGGATGTGTATCTGGCCTACTCCCAGGCGGACCGCCGGGAGCGGTATGTGCGGGAGGAACAGTTTTCCGGGAAACTCCTCTCACTGGAACAGATGGTGGAGGATGATCTGCTTCCGGACTATGTCGGCGCGGAAGCAGCCCCAAGCGCGGAGGAAGAAGCACTGGAACGGGAGCAGGCACAGAGCCTTGCGGAATGGAAGGAGATGTTGCTGTTGGCCATGCTGTCTCTGAATGACGCGGATCGGGAGTTGATCAACGCATTGTTCTTCGACGGCGCATCCACCAGAGACTATGCGGCGCGGATCGGAATTACCCAGAGGGCGGTCATCAAACGCCGGGACCGCATTCTGCGGGATCTGAAAAAATATTTTGAGAATTTTTCAAATTAAGGGTATTCACCCGCAGCCTTTTTCGGGAGGACAGTGAGGGACCCCAAAGGAGATCCCTCGCTGTTCCTTGAAAAGTGCATATCAGCAGTACGGGCAACCGCCCGGACAGACGAGCATTCGCGCAGTGTGCGCCATGACCCGGAGGGAATGTATCCGGCGAGCGATAAAACCTGTGACGGGCCGACTTTGGCAAAGTCGGCTGGCATTGACTCTGTTCGGGCTGATAATGAGACACAAAGCACTGGCCAGCATGATGAGGCTGGGCTGCCCTGGGGTTGAAAGCAGTAGAGACCCCAGGAATACGCCCGTGAGAAGGTAGCCGCCTTCTGCCCGTACTGTTCCCTTTATCCACCGGGGCGCGAGCTGCAAATACGGTGAAACGAATGACAAAAATACTTTTTATCATGATAGGGGAAATCCACGGATGAATACAAATGATACAAACAGGCAGAAAGCCCACGCCATGATCGACCATATTTTCAAAGACCTGCTGCCTGCCCAGGGCATGGCGGAGCGTTCCGAACAGATCAAGCTCAGCCACCGAATGCTGGATACCATGCTGAACGGCGGCATCGCCCTGTGCGACGCAGGCACTGGCATTGGCAAGACCTACGCTTATCTGGCAGCTGCCGCAGCGGCCAACCGATCCGACACGGAGGCGCTGCGCAAGCCCGTCATTATCTCAACCTCCAGCATCGCCTTGCAGAACGCCGTGCAGACGGAATACCTTCCGCTGCTGTCCTGCATCCTGCTGGCAGACGGACAGATCGACCGCCCACTACTCTCTGTGATCCGCAAAGGCAAAGGCCATTATGTTTGCGACGAACGCCTGCAAAGGCGGCTTCGTCAGGTGAACTTTCAAAAGAAAGATCCGGCAGCCGCCGACGCCCTTCGCACGCTGAAGGGAACGCTGGACATGGACAATGTCCCCCATCTCAGCGGTTATGACAGGGAACGTGTCTGCGTTCCGCAGTTCTGCGACTGCGATCATCAGGACTGCCGGTACAGGCGCTTCCTGAAACGCTGCGATGATGACCGCTATGTTTTCCAGATCTGCAACCACAACCTGCTACTGGCAGATGCCATCCACCGCAGTCAGGGTAGACGCTCCATTCTCCCCAAGCACGGCATCATCATCGTAGATGAGGCACACAAGCTGCCGGAGGCGGCGCGGGAGATGTTTGGCATGACGCTGACTGCCGGTGACATCCAGAGCGTGATCAACCAGCTCCGCGCGGAACGATATCTGCTGGCAGCGGATGTACTGACAGACACGATGGGGCCGCTGCTCCGCAAGCTCACGCAGCCCAGAGAGGAAACCGAACCCCTGGATGCGTACCT
>DXUR01000037.1 GCA_019417795.1 Clostridiales bacterium
CGGTGCATTTCTACCGCAATGTTTTCTCTGTTGTGCCTAAATCCAAGGTCAAAATCGTAGCAAAAATGCTCAAGACGATCCACGCCCAGGAGAGCAAAAAGGCGTCCCGAGAGAAGGCAAAGGCTGTTGTTGCCGAGCTGAGAGCAATGAAGCTGAAGGAGGCTGCCAAGAAGATTGGGGATGGCATTGAGGAGACGCTGACCTACTGCGACTTTCCCAGTGAGCACTGGACTCGCATCCGCACCAACAACGTGATCGAGCGGCTCAACCGTGAGATCCTCATTCTTTATTATCAGGAGGGCATATGGATACTGTCTCTCAAGCATTGCTGACGCTCCTTGGCCGGGCGCTGTTTTCCGTCGATAACGGCGACCTGCCGGAGGATACGGATTGGGCCGCCCTTTACCGCGAATCCCGCGCACAGACGGTGCATCTCCTTGTTTACGACTGTCTGCACCAAAGCGAGCACGCTGCCATGCCGCCGGAGGTTGAGGCGCAGTGGAAGCAGTCTGCCCTGATGACGCTTTGGAACAATGAGCAGGTGCAAAAGGCGCAGACGGTCGTTCTGGATACGCTGCGAAAGGCCGCTATCCCCTGCGTACTCCTCAAGGGCAGTTCCTCTGCCATGTGCTATCCCAAACCCGAACTTCGCTGTGCGGGTGATATCGACCTGCTCGTGTCAAAGGAGACACTGAACCGGGCGGAGCAACTGCTGGAGGGCCTCGGTTACGTGCCGCCGGAGGAGGAGCATCACTGCCATATCTCCATGCACCGCGGCCACATGGTCACAGAACTGCACTTTGAGCCGAATGGAATTCCCAACAGTCCGTTGGGCGATGAGATTCGTGCGTTTTTCCGCGATGCCGATTTGACACCTGACGATTGGAATGGACTGCCGGTACTCCCTCCCTGCCAGCGTGCAGTCGTACTGCTGCTGCATAAGCTGCAGCACATTATTGGCAGCGGTCTTGGGCTTCGTCAGCTGTGCGATTGGGCTGTTTTTGTCAAAACAAATCTCTCGCTAGAGCTTTGGGCAGAGCTTCAGCCAATTCTTTGTCAATTTGGACTACTCCGTTTCACCGAAATCGTTACACTGACCTGCGTTATCTATCTTTCTTTGCCTGCTGACTGTGCTCCTTGGTGTCTTAATACAAACTGCAGTGCCTGCAAAGAATTGATTGAAGACCTTTTCCGCTGCGGTAACTTCGGTAAAAAAGAAAACCGCTATGGCCAACGGCTTTTCACTGATATCGGCTCTTCCAACCGCCTTTTGAGCTTTTGGAATGTCGGTCTGTCAGCCTGTCGCCAGCATTGGCCCATCTGCGAAAGATACCCGGTGCTGCTTCCTATTGCACCGTTCGTGCTTCTTGCGCGTTATGCAAAGCAAAGGTGCTCCGGACAGCGGCCAAAACTTCAACTGTTTAAAGTATACCAATATGCAGGGCCTCGCCAAAAGCTTTATCGGGAGCTTGCCCCCTTTCAAAATGAAGCCTCATTCCCAAAATAACCGTTAAGCCTTGATGCATGGCATTTGCCATGCATCAAGGTTGTTTTTATTGATTTTTTCCTTTCAGCTTTTCTTTTATGGCAGCCGCACAATCATACAGTATTTTTCGATTCCACACAACGCAAAACGCCAACGACGCCACGAGCCATATCAAACCGAGCACCGTCTCTCTGCGCCAATATACAGCATATGTTATTACGTATCCTGCCGCCAAAACTGCCACACACCGCATATTCAGTCTGACTCTGATTATCCTGTTCACGTCAATATATCGATAGATTGATAAGAACAGCATCGCGCAAATCGTAGAGATCGGTGCAGCATAAAGTTCAACCGCTTTTATCAGCAGCAGGTCTATTGTAATATTGATACCAGCTGCCATCATGCTTGAGTGCGATACCTGCCTGGTATCTTTGAGGCCAATGTAAATAATACCGTATAGCGATTGCAGTACGTTCAGCACTCCTCCGATCACCAGCAATGGAACTAAATTATATGCCTCCTGAAAATCCGGCCCAACAAGATATCGGAAAAACACAGAGCATCCCATAATCAAAGCCAATCCGCATGACCCAAACAGCTGAAAACATTGATTAGATATCTCAGAGATATATGCAGCGCCGTCCTTATCGTGAATATGGACGGCTACCGATTCCGTCCACGACAAATTGAATACTGCAAATACGTTAACCACAATGGTCGCAAGCTTTGTGGCTACAGCAAGTATCCCGTTCGCCTCTGCTCCGATAAAAAAGGTAACAATCGTCCGATCGGAAACGCTGATGATCCACCACGACAAGCTGTTTGGCAGCAGCGGCAGCGAATAACGTGACATTTCGCGGATCACTGCTTTACTGATCAGCTTTTTATCAATATAATCAAGTATTCTGATTTTAGCGGCTACGCAAACTGCGCCAAGCAGCTGTGCAAGAGCCGTCGCCCAGAGCATTCCGGTTACACCAAGCGGAAATACAACGATCAGCAAAATATTGAATACAATCGTAAATATTCCAGAAATGGCGCTGCCTGCTGCATATGTTATATTATCGCCAAGCCCTCTTGCTATTTGAAGAAATACCGCTATCAAAGCATTGGCTATCACACAAACTGCAAATGGAAGCGCATAGGCATAGTCAATAATACAGTTGACTATGCCGCAAATTGCCAGAAAAATGCAAAGAGTTACACACAAACAGGCAATGCTGTTTGTGATCGTCCGCGATATGGACTCCTTGTCATCTCGAACATCTACCAAAAAGCGAAAAGCCGCAGACTCCATTTGCAGTGTAATAATCGGAGCAATCAATGCAACATAGGTAATCAGCAAATCCACCGTGCCGTACTCTTCCGTAGAGAGCACCGTTGTATACATCGGCAGCAGCAAATAGGAGATCAACTGCGTACACACCTTGCCAAAAAGGATAATCGCGGTGTTTTTCACCAGCATTGATTTTCGACTCATTCTCTTCTTCCTTTTCGCAGATGCTCCAGCGCTCCATGCGCCCGTAAAAAGTCCTTTATCCCGTTTCTCAATATTAGATATCTGTAATTTCCTGCAAATTTTTCCGCTGCGTTTCGGTAGGACGTTGTCTCATAGCAGTTCCAAAATGCTGCTACCTTCTCTGTTTTTGCACATGGCATAATCAGATGCTTTTGCAGCGCATCTTCAATTTCTGTCTCAATGAAGACTGCCCTGTCCTGTAAAGTGGGGTAAAACTGGGATATTACCTTTTCCGTATTGAAAAAAACGACATTTACACCGCGGTCATCGGAAAACTGCTCGCTGACCCTGCTGTTTCCCCAATAATCGCCAAGTGTAACATCACCTACACGCCTAACATCTTTATACGGACAATGATAACAGCTCTCTCTTTCCATCAGGCCAAGCATATACAGTCTCTTATAGCACTGATTCCAGTAAGAGTGCAGCTCCGAAGAGCCATCCCGATAGAAAATTCGATGGAGCTGATAGCTCCATCCAAGCGTCTTGTCGCGGAAACGATAGTCGCTCACTTTCTTTCCGCTTGCTTCAATGCATCGAATATGATCGGCAAACAGCTTTGGACTTGGCACACCATGGCAGATAAGATCGCAGAGCGTCAGATTCTCTCGCATTCCAAAGGTCTTTTTGATCCCCGCCGCCTGACACGGCGTTCCGAAAAACAGCACATTGCGCCCGGATGTCAAATCCTCTCGCAGCAGAGGATAGATCTCCTGTATGTCGCTCTGTACGTATTTGCTTCCCTGAAGTCTTGTCAGCCCTGCCTCATCGGTAACGCGAATGTGACGAAGCGTCATTGCGTCGTCAAACGCTGCACCATAAATCACACCGCCGTTACGCAGGCAGGCATCAGCCAGCAGCCACGCGATCCCGCCGGAAGAGCTCTTGCTCAGGATCTCAGGATCGTTGACCCTTGCAGCAAGCACCTTTAAGGGCAGAGGATTTTTCCCCTCTGCCGCATTGGCCGGGCACGCTCGTTCACAGGCTCCGCAGCTAACGCAGCGCGAAGCATCGATTGCCGGATATAAAAAGCCCTGAGAATTTGGCTGCATTGTTATGCAGTTGAACGCGCAGGCCTGCATACAGGCGCCGCAGCCCGTACACTTCTGATCTGGCAGCATCTTATGACTCCTTCTTCTCTTCCTTCAGCGCCTCCTGCAAAAATGTCAGAGAGCGCTCCCGTTCCTTCTCCAGTCGCTTCTCAACCTTATCCCATGCGACCGGCGTATTCAGCGTGTCCATAGCCATTATCGCTTCATCGCGTATCATACGCTCCTGCAGCCCAAGCGCCGATAAAAGCGTCTGCATTCTTCCGTTGTATGCGCCGTTGCCGAATACCAGAAACGGCCGCTGATACTGTACGGCAAAAACCGTCCCGTGGAACGAGCTGGTCAACACATAGCTTGCATGATGAAACAGCGCCAGGAATTCCTCCGGCCCTGTGACCGGATGCGTTTCATTGCTTTCGCCGATTCTACGGCCAAGGGAGATCAACGGAAGCCCAGTTTTTTTCTGCAATTCCCGCGCTGCTTGAATGACCGCAGGATTCTTACCCAGGAAATATACAAGAATATATCCGCTTTTGGGAAGACCTTCTGTCAACTGTTGGCTTTCGATCCTGCTCCAATCCTCGCTTTTCAGCAATAGCGTGGGATCAACAACAAGGGATGCGTTCTTCTGTGCCAGCCGCTCCGTCGGAGCAAGCATTTCCTCCTCCCGTACGGAAATTGCATCAAAGCGATGCAGCAGCCGCCAATAGGTCTTGAGATAAGGTTCCCACGTAGAAACAGCCCCAGCGCTCGCTGCATAGGCGATCTTTCGGCATTCTGCCGTTTCAAGCAGATATGCGTCGAAATCCCCAAAAATCGCGCGAGGATTCCATACCTGATCGCTCCCGCAGATCACCGCGTCGTATCTTTCCTCCACCGCGCGCAGCGCGTCGTGCGCTGCGCATTCCGGCGAAAGCCGCATGTGCTTTTCCTGAAATGCAGCAAAGCGCGCGCAGGTGGCCTTATTGTAGGAATACCGCAGGGCCTTGCCAAGGCGCGTCTTGGCTGACTGTGCCCCGTAAAAAATCCGGTAGTCATAATACGAATAGATTGCCCTGCTGTTATAATCAATGATCTCCGTGTCGTGCCCCTGACGGAGCAGTGTCTCCTGCAAGGCGTATGCCTGTAGGGCCGCGCCGTAATTGGTCGTGCGGTGAAATGTCAGGATTCCTATCTTCATCCGATATGCTCCTTGAACTTTCTGACTTTGGCCTTGATCCAGAGCTTGCGCAGCGTCAGAGCCCGCCAGCGTTTTTGCTGATAGGTCGCTTTCTGCCGCTCATCCGGCAGCTCACACGCCGTATTGTAATCCTCCTCACAGAAAAACCCCTGTGGTGTGATGTAGATCTTCCCGGCATAGTCCGGCCCGATCCCGCCGAAAGGCAGCGGCCGCTTCTGCAAATGCAGATACATCAGCTCATCAAGGACAGTTTCTCCGCCTTTCCGGTACTCCCGATAGAGCCTCCCCCGCTCCCAGTAAAAGCGCTGCCCATCCTCGTTTGCCGCCGCGCACAGCGGCGCCATGACAAACCCGCCATACTGCGGCAGAATATCTGCAAACCAGTTCTCGCCATATTGTACGACGCCCTGTTCGCGGCAGATCGCCGGCATAAAGATTTCATCGAAGAAGCACGGTTCTTTGATCTCAATTGCTTTGCGAAAACCGATCCCACCGGCAAGCGGCTGTTCAAACATTCGGTTCATGCGAGGGCTGTTTCGATAAAGCGTCAAATGTCCCTGCGTCAGAATACGCTCGCTCCTTTTAACCTCTTCCATAGAAAGGCGGTCAAATATTTTTCCGAAAATCAGGTCAACATCGCAAAAGCCCCAAAAATCCGCATCCTGCAGATGATCTTCAAAGATGACGCCGTAAGCTGGTTTATAGTCGCAGAGCTTATACGGCGTTAAAACACGCAGGCTTTTTTCGTTCAATTCAAGCTTTTTTTGCAAAAGCGCCTTGCATGCATCAAAGGAAAGCGAATGAATCACAACATTCTGCGGCCGTGGCGGCAGCGCAGACTGATCAGTAAAAATATGAAACTCTACTTCTCTGTTGGCCGCACAGCTGCGCAAAAACAGCGCAAAATAATGAGGAAATTCCCCGAAATACGGGATGATAATTTTGATTTTCATAATCTACAGCTTTATTTGAACCTTTCTCTTTTGAAGCTCATCTGCGATAATCAGCAATAGCATTGGAAATAGCTTGCACCTGTGACGAATTGCTGTTCCATAGTTTGAAGTAACTGCCGCAAACATCATAATTACAACAATCAGAACAATAATTAGCAGCAAAATAAACTGATCCTCTAGCCTCTTCTGCGGCAGCCGTTTCAGCGATTTCATTTTCCTTAAAATATAAATCGTCAGGAATATATACAGAACCGCGTCAAAGAGTCCAAGCAAATCTACAGATTCACTTACCATCCAGACAAAAGGAGTATATAGAAAATAAAATACACGTACCGGCAGAAAGAGCAAAATCAAAACCGGATTTGTAAAGCTGATATTTTTCAGATAAGCCGCTCTCCCAGACGCAGACATGCTGCCGATGCTGCTGATACCTGAGATACTGAGTTCCACTCCTCCGTTTACGCCGAACTTTTCCGTTCCAATACCATTTATCAGCATGTAGGAAAACACAGCTATCGTTCCTGCGGCAAGAATACCTTTTCCCAAAATGCTGACCGCTCTGCTTACTGTTTTTCCCTTCCGCGTCAAAATAATCAGTATCGTCAGCGCCATCATGGTGATCATTGAGGTGTGCAGAATCATGGCTGGAATCAAAAAAATAATTGATATTAATAGATTTCCGATTTTGCTGTTAATATAATACCGATAAGAATATTTAAGATACAGCAGCATAAAGAGCATCAGCATTGGTTCCCGGTTGGCAAAATAGCTTGAAAAACGTATCAGGTTTGGAAAAAGAGCCATCCACATAGCTGCGCACCTTGTGATTCTGCTGTCTTGATAAACCATATCGACAAGGTCAATCGTAATGTATACGCAACACATGCTGAGCATCAGGTTCATTGCCCGCACAGGGGTAAAATAAGCGCCAAACGCACGAAAGAAAAAGCTGACGATCCAAGAATACCAGTAAGCGCTTTTCGGCATACTGGCAAAAAACTCTTTCCACGGCATCGTGGCAAACTGCGTTGCATATACTGCGTAATAATCTGCATCGCCATCATTTCTAAGTGTACAGAAAACAAACATACCCAGTCTAACAATATATGCAATCAAAATAGCGGCCGTAACTTCCGGTCGTTTTGCCGCCCCTACAGACAGCAAAACGCTGAATACCGCCGCAAACAGGAAGCCATAGGTCCAATCAAAGTTTTCCGTCCAAAGCAGGCTTACACCAGCAATCATTGCACACACTACAGCGGCTATCAGCATAATGATTGATGCTGTCTGCATCTTTTGTACTCTTATCATTCCTTAGAATCCTTTAATGATATTCAAATATAGCTCTGCCGCATAATCAACTGTAAACCGTTTTGCCTTGTCAGAAAAATCTGCTGCATCATATCGCTGCGCAAGCGCCGTTTTAATTGCATCTGCCAGTGCATCTACATTTTCCCGCTCACACAGTACGCCAAACTTTCCGATGCCAGCCGTTTCCATGATCTCTCTCGGCCCGCCACTCTCACAGTCAGTCGCAGCACAGGGCAATCCGCAGGCTATTGCTTCTACTAAAACATTGCCAAACGCCTCTTTTCGAGAGGATAACACGAAAAGATCTGCGCTCTTCATAAACGAATACACACGGTCGGTATAGCCGTACAGATCCACATCGGCCTGCGTGCCATGCTCCGCAATCTTCTCCAGCAGCATCTCCCTTTGCTCGCCCTCGCCAAGGATGATCAGCTTGATTTTCTGCTCCTTACGCACTATAGCCACGGCGTCGATTAAATTGTCAAACGCCTTTTCTTGTACCAAGCGACCTGCTGCCAACAGGAGCCGGTATCCATCTGCTTTTGCCCTGACAAACGGGTGTTCCGTTTCCGGCTGTGCGCTGCGGATCATATCCGGATCGATCAACGGATGATGGATCACCCTCGCCCTGTCTTTTCTGACAGAATAATGGTCAATGATATCGAGCATTGCGGGTGTATGCGCCGCAGTGACCACATCTGCAAATCGGTAAAACAGGCGATTTACAAAATAGACTGCTTTATGGTAGCATCCGCCACCCTTAAGCAGCGAGCATTTGTTGTCGTTGATCAGTATGACTTTCACCTTTGGATTCAGTGCCTTTAGAAAAGCTGCTACTGTACACGCCAGTCCCGGTGCGGCAATGATCGCCGCATCCGGATTTCTGCACATGTACCCTGCGATCTGCGGCATGGCCATAAAGACCTTCAGATCGCCGCGATAACGGCGCTTGGCAAAATCATATACCGTGCATTCCTGCGGGACCAGCGTGCGCATTTCGCCGCACGCATCTGCGATCAGAAAATCGACCTCTGCTCCCTGCGCCAGCATTCCCCGCGCCAGATTGACCATTACGCGCTGCACGCCGCCGTTTACTGCGCTCTGCATCAGCAATGCTGCTTTTTTCATTCTGCCGCCCCTGCCGCTTCATAAATTTTTTTCATCTCAGCTTTTACAACATCCAATTCGAACCCTTTCACTCTTTCCTGTGCCGCAGTACGCAGCCGCTCTCGCAGCCCAGGATTTTCCCGCATTTTGCAGATCGCCGCCGCCACGCTTTCCGGCGTATTCTCCGCAATCGATCCTGTAACCCCATCTTCAATCAGGTCCGTATTTCCGCGAATCGCAGAGCATACAACTGGCAGATTGCAGGCCATTGCCTCCATCAGCGCTACCGGCAATCCCTCTTGATGTGACATAAATACAAACAGATCACAGCTGCCGCATATTGCTGGAATGTCATTTCGATAGCCAAGGAAGTAAACTTGCTCTGTAAGGCCAAGCTCTGCCGTAAGATGCTTCAGTTCCGTCTCCAAAATTCCTCTGCCGCATATTACATATTTGATCCCATCGAGTTTTCCCATCTGCTTCAGCACAGATAATGCGCAGAGGACTACCTCATGATTCTTGCGCGGAATCAGTTCTCCAACCGACAGCAGTGCAAAATCGTTCTGTCCAACACCGATCTCCGCTCGTTTTTCCGTTCGATTGACGCAGCCAGTATTGAATTTTTTCAAATCAACACCAACCCCCGGCACGTAGCAGACCTTGCTGGCCTTGAAGCCCTGCGCCCGCTCATAATCCTCCTGATTGATGGTAATCAGAATATCAGTATACCGAGCCAACCATTTTTCGACCGGATAGTATATAAGCCAGTTAAGCGCTGGTGCGCCCGTATAAAAGTGGAACCCATGCGCCGTATAAATTACCCTCGTTCCCTGTTTCCGTGCTTTTCTGGCCGCAAGGCGGGTCAACATGGCACCTACGGGCGTATGACAATGAATGATATCATACTGCCCGCCATCGATTACCCGCTTCAGGCATTTATAAGCTTTTAAATTTCTGGATGTTAAAGGATTCCTTTCAAAGGGAATGTCATAGTATGTATCGCAGTAGGGTATATGGCACTCGTCCGGGTCGTCGAAGTCGTTTTTTGCTGCAACCGCTGTCTCCCATCCCATTTCTTTGAACATTCTCAGATACGGGATGTGGAATTCCATGATATGCGTCTTAACAACCGTTGCGACAAAAAGAACCTTTTTCATTCTTTTTCTCCTACTTGTCAAAGCGGCCCAGGCTCACATCTCAAAGGGCCTGAGCCGCCATCTTTTTATAACTTCACCTTATCTTTGCAATGCTGCTGCCATCTCCATGCATCGCTGCACATTTCTACAATATCTTTTTCTGTCTGCCAGTTCAGCATAACCTTTGCTTTTTTCGTATCTGCATAACAGACGTCTAAATCTCCTGCACGTCTCGGTGCAATGGTGTAAGGGATTTTAACTCCATTGGCTTTTTCAAAGGCATGGATAACCTCCAGCACACTGTATCCCTTTCCTGCGCCAAGGTTGATTGCTTCATATCCCGTATGATTCATAGCATATTGCAGTGCCGCCGCGTGTCCTTTGGCCAGATCGACCACATGTACATAATCCCGCACCCCGGTACCGTCCGGTGTCTGGTAATCATCGCCGAACACTGAAAGCTCCGACAACACCCCAGCTGCCACCTGCGTAATATATGGCATTAGATTATTAGGAATCCCATTTGGCTTTTCGCCCAGCACACCGCTTTTGTGTGCGCCAATGGGATTAAAATACCGCAGTGAAACCACTGACATTTCTGGGTCAGCAGTAGAAACATCCTGTAAAATACGCTCAAGAATATGCTTTGTCCATCCGTATGGACTTGTGCACTCGCCAGTCGGCATACTTTCTGTAAACGGGACTTTTGCATTTTTTCCGTAAACGGTTGCCGAAGAGCTGAAAATAATACGCTTGACATTTTTTTCCTGCATAACCTCCAATAAGGTCAGCATTGTATCGATATTATTACGATAATACATCAGCGGCTTGTGTACCGACTCTCCAACCGCTTTGAATCCCGCAAAATGAATTACCGCATCGACTTGATTCTCAGAAAAGATGCGTAACATTGATGTACCATCTGCCGCATCAGCCTGATAAAAGCGAACTTTTTTTCCCGTAATTTTCTCAATTCGTTCAATTACATCTTTGTCACTGTTTGCTAAATTGTCCACCAAAATAACGTTCTCTCCGGTGTTTAGCAATTCTACCGCCGTGTGCGAGCCTATAAAGCCCGTGCCTCCAGTCAGCAGGATATTTGCCATTCCTTTTTCCCCTCCATACTTTTATTTCGCAAAGGGTTGAGCAAAACGCGAGTTTTGCAAAATTGAGTAACAATATATAGCGTTCAAACAAGCTGAATAGCACTGTTTATTGTATAGCCTTATGAGCAAATCGAAGTTTTGCTCAACTCTGTTATTTCGCATACACACTATTTTCTATCGTTATCTTTTTATTCTCTGAAGACTTGTTTTCATGCGTCTCCTCTACAGCCGCGGTAATCTGTCCTTCTGCCACACCTTCAGTGCTCTCCGACATAAAAAGGATTTTCACCGTTGCAAAGCAAATCTTTAAATCTTCCATCACACTTGGATTTGCCAAATACATCAAATCCATTTTCAGTTTATCATAAGGTTGAGTGTTGTACTTTCCATATACTTGTGCGTAACCGGTTAGCCCAGCTTTTGCTTGTAACCGGAGACGAAATTCCGGCATGCTCTCCTCATACTGAGCCGCAATTTCAGGTCTTTCCGGTCGAGGTCCAACGACAGACAAATCTCCTCGCAAAATATCAATCAGCTGTGGTAACTCATCAATTCGAGTCTTGCGAATAAAACGCCCAACGCGCGTAATCCTGTCATCATTCTCACCGGTAGAAAGCCTTGCCACTCCATCTCGCTCAGCATCCACTCTCATGCTTCGAAATTTATGTATTTTGAATATTCTGCCATCCTTGGTCAAGCGATCCTGCGTATAAAACACAGGTCCTCCATCATCAATTTTAATTGCAATTGCCGTAATCAATAAAAATGGAGAGAGTACAATCAAAGCCAATCCGGATGCCACAATGTCAAAGCATCTTTTAAAAAGAAGATACCATGGCGATGGATGATATCGTCCGACTTGAAGCACAGGGAGATGAAACATGTGTACCTGCCGCGCACTGCGCATAATGGTATCTCCAATACGCGGAGTAACATAAACTTCGATATCATTGTCCACACAATACTTCAGAATTTCATTGCGTGCACTGCTGCTTACATCGCTCAAGAAAACTGTTTCGACATCCTTAAGCACAGAAATATCTCTGATACAAGTCTGTGTATCCATCGTAAAATCGACTTGGAATCGATTCTTTAGACCGTATTGATCAATCAGACTGTCTATCCCCTCTCTCCCACCAAAAATGATTGCTGACCTCTTCGGGGGAAAATTTACAAGATACCATTTTCCTGTTGTCAGGCACCACAATGCCGCAATCGCTGTATGCACAACAAACATCGCAAGCACGGGTCGTATATCTGCCGCCCTTCTTTCCAGCAAGCAAGTCACGCAAAACATGATTGCATCTGTAATAAAAAGTGAAAGTGTCTGACTGTATATAGTCTCAGAAAAGCCTTGGAGTCGAATGTCAAATGCATTGTAAGCATTGCAAAGTAAAAAGTAAATCAAGCTAAATAATGCTATTACAAACCAATCGCCATGGAAATAAAATGGAATATATATTTTCTCTGCATAAAATACAAACCAACATATTCCAAAAACTGCTGTCATGGCAGCAATACTGAAAAGCTGTATAACTGCCAGCGTTAGATCGTGTCTGAATCTTACCATTCCTACCGGCCTCTTGTCTTTATGTCTGTCTTTATCTCCACTCATAAGTTAAAATCTCGCAATTATATGGAAAAAGCCCCGCCTCTTTTTGCGGCGGGGCTTTTCCGCATACTTTTTCTCTATCTTCGGTCGCTGCTCTTACAGCTGCGTCCAGATTTCGTTCTGGCGGCTCGCATCAAAGCGGTAGCCATGGTTTGTGGTGGCTTCAACCACGTCGATAAGCCCCCAGAAGCTCTCGCTCACGTCAGGGAAGCGCTTGCCGACGCCTGCCTTGATCGCAGCAGAGTCACCCAGTCTTCCCAGCACACGGTTGACAATTGCCGCCGCTTCCGTGCGCGTGATCTTTGCATCGGGGTTGAACTTGCCTGTGCCATCGCCAAGGATCCAGCCGTAGCTCACAGCCGTAGAAATGGAGCTGTAGGCCCAGTGGGTTTCCGGAACGTCGGTAAAGCTCACGCTGCCGCTCGAGGCCTTTGCAAAGCGGGTACAGATCGCAGTGAATTCCGCACGCGTGATCGCGCGCTCCGGCTCAAACGTCGTCTCGCTCGTGCCGTTGATGATGCCGCTCGATGCCAGCACGCCGACAGCCGTCGCATACCATGCGTTCTCCTTGACATCGCCAAAGGTCTTCGTGATCGCAACGTTCCGGTCACGGAGCAGACGGTAGAACATCTGCGCAACCTCTGCACGGGTGATGGAGTCGTTCGGACGGAACATGCCCTTGTCATCGCCGACCATGAACGCCGCATGATCGTCAGTATCCAAAACCTTCGAAACGCCCGTATCATCGGGGTTTGCCGGCGTGGGCTTCGTCTCGCCCGTCGTATACTCCTTGAGCGTAAAGGAAACGACATAGGTATTGCCGCGCGCGGGGTCGCCCTCGGAAACATTCGCCGGCGTGTAGGAGAGCTGATAAAGCGTCCCCACCGTCAGCGCATCGGGCGTCGTAGTCAGGTCGACAAGCTTGTTCTTCAAATCGACCGTTTCAGCCGCAGTATTCGCATTCACGATCGTCGGGTCGGCCTGATAGGCTGCGACCCAGCTCGCCCAGCGGTTGTTGTTATAAGCGCTCAGGCCATCGTCCATGACCTGCTTCATCGCACGGGAAGCAAAGGTTCTCAGCGAGCCGTCGCCCCTGTCGTACTTGCTGTTGATGACCTGCACCACCGCGCCGGTCAGGCTGTCGCTGTCGATGCTCAGATACCCGCTCGTACCGGTCACGGTGCGATGCGGCACATTCGTCTCTGTGATCGTCAGCTCAAGGTAATACCGCGTGGTCGCCAGCGCCGCCTGCGGCACAAGCAGCCCCAGCAGCATAACAAGTGCCAGCGCCATTGTGATCTTACGTTTCATTTCAGACCAATCCTTTCTCCTGCAGGCGGGATAGATACCACGCCTTTTTTAAGCTTTTTTCCTTGACATAGGTATTAAACACGGTGTCTGTCAAACTCATATCACCGTTGTTTTCCTTGATGAGCTGCTCCATCTCGGCGATGAGCGCGTCCATCTTGCCGTCGCACTCCTTCTCAAGTGCCGTCGCTTTGGCAAGATAGCTGCTCACAAGAGGGGCAAGCTTCGATGCACTGCGCTGCCCGCTCGGCAGTGCGTAGTAATCCGCTTTCGCGGCCTCCTCCATGTCCTCAAG
>DXUR01000370.1 GCA_019417795.1 Clostridiales bacterium
CTGGGACTGGGACTCATCACGGATCTCTCTGCCGGAACCAGCGGGCTGTTCACCGCCGCCTACGGCGTGGCGGGACTGTGCGCCGCGAAATGCAGACGGCGAAGCATGGCTGCGCTTGCCTTCTTTTCCGGAGCAGCAGCGGCCATGCTGACCTCCCGGGAGGAGTTGGCCCAGACGCTTCTTCTGGAAACGGTGGCCGGTTCCCTGCTGTTTTTAGCCCTGCCCCGGCGGATCTTCGGCGGAAAGCGGCTTCTGCGGGAAGCGGCCCCGGACATCGCCCAGCGCACGGCCCTGAAAACCCATCTCAACCGGGCGGCGGAGGCGCTCCGGGAGCTATATGACAGCATGAGCCGCACCCCGCCGCCACAAGAGGAGAATCCCGCCGTCATCTTCGACCGGGCGGCGGAAAAGGTATGCCGGGAGTGCGCGTTGTGCGAACTGTGTTGGCAAAAGGATTACACCGCCACCTTCAACGCCCTCAATGACGCTACTCCCTACCTCCTCGAGCGGGGCAAGGCCAAGGCCAAGGACTTCCCCGTTCACTTCGCCGACCGCTGCATCCATCTGTCAGAATTGCTGCAGGCCATCAATGGGGAGTTGTCGGCCTTTCTGCTGCGGAAGCAGTACCGCCGCCAACTGGAAGAAACACGTCGCAGCGCCAAGGGGCAATACGCCCAGATGTCGGACCTGCTGACGGCGGCGGCCGCCGGTCTCAGCGGGGCGGCCCCCGCCTTTGGAGAGATCCCTGCCTGCGTTATCGGCGCGGCTCTGCGGCCCAAGGAGGGGGAAATGGTCTGCGGCGACACCATGGAGGCCTTCCGCACGGACAGCGGTCTCTGGTGCCTGCTGCTGGCGGACGGTATGGGCAGCGGGGACGCCGCTCGGCGGGAGTCCTCCCTCACCTGCCGGCTGCTGCGGCAGTTTTTGGAGGCGGATATCCAGCCGGAGGCTGCCCTCACCACCCTGAATTCCGCTATGGCCCTCCGGGGCGCGGAGACGGGCAGCTTTACCACGGTGGATCTGTGCGTTTTGAAAGGCTCGGAGGCCACCTTCTATAAGTTCGGTGCCGCCCCCAGCTATCTGAAAAAGAACGGCGCCGTCCGCCGGATCACCGGCAGCAGCCTGCCGGTGGGACTGCGGGGCACTCCTGCCGCACCGGATATAACCACCGTGACGCTGGAGCCCGGCAGCTTCGCCGTGATGATCAGCGACGGCGTGGCAGACCCCAGCCGGGACGAATGGCTCCAAGACCTGCTGGCGGGCTGGGGTGGGGACGATCCTCAGACGCTGGCCAATCTGATCCTCTCTGAAAGTATCCGCCGGGAACGGCTGCAGGATGACTGCGCCGTGCAGGTGCTCTACCGCTTGCCGGAGCCGGAGCAGCCGGTATGAGGAAAATTTTCAAAAAGCCGCCGCTGGTTAGTATAGACATCCCTCCTTTGCGGGAAAATGGAAACAGATCAACTGAGGAGGACAGCACGCATGGTAAAAGGCATTTCCCGGCGGGTCGTGGTGGTAGACGCGCCGGAGCATCGTTTTTTTGAACAGGCCATCTTCATCGTCCGCAATGACGCGGCGGGAGAAGGGATCACCTCCCGGGAGCTGGTGGAGGAAGCCCGACGGGTGGCCCACAATTACGCGTCCAGCGGGACCAGCCGCTTTTCCAACCGGTGGCGGACCCTGAACCCCATCGTATACACCCTGATCGGCGCCGGGACCATCGGTCTTGCTTGGCTCATTGCGGCGCTGGCCTGAAAAAAGCACGTTCTCTTTCAAAAAGAGAACGTGCTTTTTTGTGTGAAAATCATCTGTGCAGCTTGGCCTTCAGCTTCGCCTTGACCTCCGGAGACAGCAGCTTTCCCGCCGCCCGCACCGGCAGACTGGGAAGTCGGAAAAACTGTCTGCGGACCTCCTCAAAAGGCTCTACCGCATAGCTGGCAAAGAAGGATGCCCGGTCCGCCGCCGGGCCGATGGGCCGCGCCAGCCGGGGATTTCCCGCCACGGCCCGCTCCACCGGGAAGGGCTGGCAGTTCAGCTTGAGCTGGTCGAAGAGGTAGCTGCCGTGGGGTGTGTTCACCAGCAGCAGGCTGACGCCTGCGTGCTGCTGCTCCGGAAACTCATCCGGCCGCAGGCCCCACAGATCCCCCAACGTAAAATCGCCGGGACGGTTCAGATTTGTATATTGGCAACCGTGGCAGCTCTGGCGCAGAAACAGCGCCCGGCCAAAGGCCCGGCCAAAGCCTGTGGCAAACAAGGGTGCGGAATCCGCAGTGCCATCGTCATATACAGCGGTAAAGTGGCTGTTCTTCCACCCCTCCACCTTATTGCGGAAGCGGACATTTGCCAGCCGCCGCCGTTTATTTCCTTCGATAAACCGGGCCTCGTCCTCCCACACACCGGGGGAGGGTACGCCGTGGCACACCAGATCGCAGGTGGTGAGATTTTCCGGGCGGCACCCTAAAAAGCGGTACAGCCCATCCACCTGACAGGGTGTACCGGAAAACAGCACCGGGCGGGTCTTCAGCACCTCCCGGATCTCCCGGAACACGCCGTCCAGATCGCTCTGAACGTACTTGGCTCCCCGCAGCCGCCACAGGTCCTCTTTCCGGAAGCAGGGGATGTGCCGCAGATGCTGATGGCCGTCCATGGCAGCGCCGTATACCACGCCGCCGCCCTCCAGCACATATTCCGCAATGGCAGTGAACGCGCCACCGGAGGTAGAGTCCTTCCGGACGGCGTCATCCCGGTTCCAGGCGGCGAAGGTAGCGGGCAGATGAGCCGCCGGACCGCGCTCCTGCAAAACTGGGCACAGCCGGGTACAGCGTCCGCAATGGACGCATTTTTCCAGATCCACTTCCGGGAAATCAAAGCCAGTTTTGTCCCGGACCATCGTAATGGCGTCATGGGGACAGCCTGCGGCGCAGGCGGTACAGCCGGTGCAGCGGCTCCGCTCTGCCAGCTTCGGGGCAAAGCTCTGAGGAGAAAGCGGTGCTTCCGGCGCATAGGGCCGGTCTTCCAGCGCTGCCTGCAAATAATTCAGAGAATCCTTCCGGGCGGCAGTCAAAGCCGCTTCGGCAGCTTCCCAGTCAACGGGGTCCAGCAGCTCCGCCGTATCCCCCTTACCGATGACCCGGTTGGCAAGACCCAACCGGCTCAGGATGCTCACCGTCCGGGACCGTTCCGGGGCGGACAGCTCCGCCGGGGAGACCGTGGTGAAAAAGGGCCGGTGGAACTGGACGGAGAACACCGTGCCATGGAAGGAATTGGTGACAACATAGGCGGCATTCTGGAACAGGCCCAAAAATTCCGCCGGACCGGCATCCATGATCTGCTTCGCCTTGGGATGGACCTTCTGGCGGATGCCGCAAAGCTGCACCACCGGCAGTCCCGTCTCCTGATGGAGCCGTTCCAGATAGGGTGTCAGCGCACCGGGGCGGCTGATGCAGTAGCAGAGGATGTAGCCGCCCTTGGGGTAATTGGCCGGGTGATCGGCCATGGAGTCCCACTGGTCCGCCGTCAGCAGCAGGGTGGGGTCCAGCACCACCGGGGCGTCCTTCCCGGCGATATCCCGGATGATGGCGCTCCCCTGAGTCTCCCTGGCGGAGAGGTGGGAAAAGCCGTCCAGATAGCCCTTCAGCTCCGCCTGCATCCCCTCCGGGATGGTGGGAACACCGAAGGACGGTGCGTAGGCAATGCGGCGCTTCTGGGAAAACGTACCGAAAAACACCGGGTCGAACCGGCCGTCCGGGAAGATCTTGGGGTTCCAGATCTGGTCGCTGCCGGAGAGGATCAGGTCATAGGGCAGCGTCCCCTCGGCCAACTCGTCAAAGCGCCCATAGCGGCGATCCGAGATCCGCAGATGGTCCCGGCT
>DXUR01000371.1 GCA_019417795.1 Clostridiales bacterium
GCCAAAGTGCGCAGTAGATATCCGTGCATTTTTTGTATTTTTTGAATAACGAGCGTGCTTTTTCCCCGTCGCCGTATACCTACCAGAGTCCGGCGCATTTGAAGCCGCTCGCGCGGTGGTCGATGAAGCCCTTCACGTCCTCCGGCGGGTAACTGAGAAACAGCCCCACCTCGTGGGGGAACTCACTGCTCTCGCCTCCTTCGTATGTTTATCGGTTAGCATAGTCTAACCATATAGTCCTTGAGAAGCCGCCCGAAGGCGGCTCTTCAAAAATCGCCGACTGCCGCCGCGCCCCAATGCCATGGTTCTCTGCCAAGTAAGCCTCGGATGCAGACCGGAATTGCTGATGTCATCGCTGCTTTACTTTCTTCCCACCATCAATGTTGAACCGCGAAGCATCAGGCGTTTGGCCTCCTTCGGTGTCATGAAGCTGCCGTCGGTCGTGTCCATCAGCTCCACGCGCTCATAGCCCATGTCCCTGAGCTTTTGGACAAATGCCTGCATATCGCCGTATCTACCGGGCGACATCAGGTCGTGGATGGCAAACGTTCCGCCCTTTTTCAGAACCCGCAGTGTTTCCAGCAGAAGTGCCTGCTTGTCTGCCCCTGTGATATTGTGATAGACATAGTTGCTGGTCACTGCGTCGAAGCTCTCGTCGGGGAAATCCAGCTTCACGGCGTTTCCGCGCCGGAACGAAGCGTTTTTCACGCCCTCCGCAACAGCGTTTTTTTCGCACAGCGGCAGGCTGAAGGAGGCGTATTCCATGCCCCAGCGATCGATACCGATCATTTTTCCCTGGGGATTGCGCTTTGCGCAGGCAATGGTCAGCGCACCGCTGCCGCAGCCGATGTCCAGTCCCACGCCGCCCTCCGGCAGCGTGATATGCTCCGCCGTACCGTCAATGATCTGCTTTGAGAGCTTGCGTTCGCCGTCATAGGAAAAGCTCCGATAGGCATACACACACCACTCGGTGTACTTTGCACAGACGACAAAGGCGATGCCGAATACCACGCCCAGCACGACGCGCAGCTTTCCGCTCACACCGAGGCCGAATACGCCGAAAACGAGCAGCAGCGCAAGGGACAGCACCGTTCCCGCGATGAGCGAAACCAGCATTCCCTTGGGAATCCAGTTTTTGTAGTCAGGCTTCATTCTTGGGACTCTTTTCTTTTCTAACGGTCTTCATGCAAAAATCGCAGCGCTTGTCGCTGCGTCCCGGCGTTTTCGTCCGATGCCAGACGAGCTTCGGATGCAGACCGGCGTAGCTGATATCGTCGCTGTCGCAAAAGCAGCGGCACCTCCGCGCCTATCCCAGCGCCACATCCAGCGTCATCATGACGCTAAAGCCCACGGCAAAGAAAATCGTGCCGATGTTGGAGTGCTTTCCCTGCGACATCTCGGGAATCAGCTCCTCCACCACCACATAGAGCATGGCGCCCGCTGCAAAGCTCAGCAGATACGGCAGCGCCGGGATCACCAGCTGCGCCGCAAGAATCGTCAGCACCGCGCCGATAGGCTCCACCACGCCGGAGAGCACGCCGCCGAGAAATGCCTTGCCCTTGCTCTCGCCCTCCGCCCGGAGCGGCATGGAGATGATCGCTCCCTCGGGAAAATTCTGAATGGCGATGCCAAGGGACAGGACAAGCGCGCTTACCGCCGTGATCTGCGCGTTCCCCGCAAGGAAGCCCGCGTACATCACACCAACCGCCATGCCCTCCGGGATGTTATGCAGGGTCACTGCCAACACCATCATGGTGGTGCGGCTCAGCCTGCTTTTCGGTCCCTCTGCCTGATTGCTTCCCACATGAAGGTGAGGAATCAGATGGTCGAGCAGGAGCAAAAACAGCACGCCGACCCAGAAGCCGATAAAGGCTGGAAGGAAGGAGAGCTTGCCCATGCCCTCCGACTGCTCGATGGCGGGGATCAGCAGGCTCCAGATGGACGCCGCCACCATCACCCCGGCGGCGAAGCCTGCAAGGGAGCGCTGCACCAGATCCCCAAGGGATCTTTTCATAAAGAACACGCAGGCCGCGCCCAGTGTTGTGCCCAAGAAAGGAATCATGATTCCAAGAAAAGTTTCCATTCGTCTCACCGACTTTGCATTGCAGTATTATTTGTTTCTTCTGAATCCCGCCTCGTCCCGGTATTCGGGATGTTCCTTTAAGTATGGGTCTTTGTCGCCGCAGATGGTATAATCGCATCGGCAGCCGTCCACGCAGGTGGTCGTCCGCACCAGCCTTGCGTGGAGCAGCTCCATGGACGCATAGTCCACATTGCACAGGGCGGGCATAATATCCGTAAGACCGTGCTTGATAGAAAACTCCGCTGCCGGGCACGCCGTAAATTCATAATAAATAGGCTTGTCGGTTTCATAAGGCGCAACCGACATCTTGTAATCGTGCCATTTGTCGCAGCCGCCTTTCGCCCGCACAAACGCCCTGTACATCTGCTTCCTCCAGAACGGCTTGTTGCAGTCCACAAAGCGCAGCCTGCGGAAGATCGGCAGGATCAGATTTTCCTCCATCTCCTCGACCTCACGGAAGGATGAAACGGCTTTGCAGACCGTGTAATAGCTCATGATGGCAATGCAGTCGTAGGTGCCGCCTACGCCGTTGTGGAAGTTCTGTTTGCCACCCAAGTCGGTACGCCAGTCGGAGAGAAACTCCGCATACTGCCGCTGCACCTGTTCCCATATCGTCTCCCGCTCCGCTTCCGGGTAGTGCAGGGCGATTTTCGCCCGTATCTCCTTCTTGCAGGGCCGGGAATACAGCACATGGCATTTGCGGTCAAATAGGAGCTTCTTGTCCTTCATCTGTCTGCTTTTCCCTCATTTCCGCGCCGTGATGCAGAGCCAGCTTTTCTTTTTGTGTATTTGCACCTCGTGAAAACCCGCCTGTTCCAGATACGCCTTTAATTCAATGTCCTTATAGATGGTCATGCCGCCGATGATCTCCGTCCACCTCTCGTCCCTGTCCGAGTCGCCGTTGCTCTCGTTGCAGATGAGAAATGTCGCACCGGGCTTCAGCACTCGATAAACCTCCCGGAAGCATTGGGGCAGATCGGGCCAGAAATAGACGGTTTCAAAGGCCGTGACCGCGTCGAACCAGTTGTCAGCAAACATCATATCCGCCACGCTGCCTTGCAGAACGGCGCAGCGACCCTCCGCGATGGCGGCCTCGTTGACCTTTTTCGACTTCTCCACGCTGACGGGCGAATAGTCGATGCCCTTGACGACGCCCTGTGGGCATTTTTTCAGCAGCCGTTGGATGTTCGCCCCACCGCCGCAGCCGCAGTCCAGCACCTTGGCGTCCGGCGCAGCATTCAGAAATTGAAGCCCCCACCGGGCCACGGCGCTGTGCCCGACATTCATCATGGCGACCATAATTTTCCCGCCAAAGCCCACGGGCTTGCGGGTATTTTCAAAGAATGACATATCACACCTCCATTTTTACACACTCGGCATAGGTCAGCGGGAACGAGGCTTTCAGCGCAGCGCTTTTCCGCACCGTCCAGCCGTTCCGCCGCAGGAAGCACAGGTACTCCTCACTCGTCCACCTGCCGTGAAGAGGGAAGCCTGCCAGCTTCATAAAAAATGCCCTGACCTTGCCGGAAAACGAGTTTCCCGCGTGGGTGAAGGTAGGCGCAAGGAGTACGCCTTCGTCCTTCAGCACCCGCTTGATTTCTTGCAGGGCCTTTTCCGGCTGCGGCACGATGTGCAGTGCGTTGGAGACGATCACCACATCGAAGGACTTGTCCGCATAGGGCAGGCGGAACATATCCTGCACCGAAAAGTGCAGCTTTGCAGATTGATTATCCCGCTTTGCTTCAAGAATCATCTCCGCGGAGGCATCCGTCGCCTCGATGTGCG
>DXUR01000372.1 GCA_019417795.1 Clostridiales bacterium
ATATTGACGGCGACGGCCGTATGGAGATCATCGTGGGCTGGCGGGTCAGCATGGATCTGCAGGCGCTGGCGGTCTACTCCCTGGAGCCGGACGGCGCACGGGAACTGATGCGGACCAATTATGTGAAATATGCCGTGGCGGACCTGAATAAAGACGGCAAACGGGAGCTGACGGTGCTCCGGGCCAATCAGGACGGTGAGGGCGTTGCAGACTGCTATGTGTCGAAAAATGGCGTGCTGACGCTGCGGTCCAGTGTTCTGGTGTCCATGACCATGGCGGAGCTGAGCCAGCAGGGAAAGGTCACCGTGGGCACTCTGCGGTCCAGCGACCCCGCCCTGTTCATCACCGGCGTGGCGGACGGTGCGCGGGCCATTACGGACGTACTGGCTCTCCGGGGCGGAGAACTGACAAATCTGGTGCTTTCCGCCATTACCGGCGTTTCCGGAGAGGTGTCCCGGTTCTGTTCCGTGTATCCCATGGACATCAACGGCGACGGCGTTACGGAGGTGCCCCGCACGGTGACGCTGCAGGGCGAGGACGCAGACCACGCCGTTTCTCAGCGGGTGGACTGGATCAGCTATGACGCTTCCGGTACCGCGTCCCGGGTCCTGTCCACCTATCACGATGTTGCCGACGGCTGGTATCTCCAGCTGCCGGAGGGCTGGCCGGAGCGGGTCTGGGTCGGCCGGTCCGCATCGCCGGATGAGATCGGTATCACATTCTATACCGACAGCAGCCGAGAGGAATCCTATGTTCCGGTGCTGCGGATCACGGCCCTCAGCGGCTCCGAACGGGAGCGGCTGGCGGTGCGGACGGGAAGGTTCATCCTGGGCCGGAATGACGGCGTCATCTATGTGGGCGAGCTGCTGAAGGGCAATCAGGATTGGAAGTACAGCGTTACAGAGGACGAGGTGCGGGCATCCTTCAGCCTGATCGGCACGGAATGGTCCGCAGGGGACAACTGATGGATATGGAGGAGCTTTCGTGAAGAAAATTCTGGTTTTGGAGGATGAAGCCAGCATCCGCAGCTTCATCGTCATCAATCTCCGCCGGGCGGGCTACGATGTGATCGAGGCTGAGACCGGCGAGGAGGCATTGGAACGGCTCCGGGCCAACCCGGATACCAAGGTGGCTCTTTTGGATATCATGCTGCCGGGGATCGACGGCTTTGAGGTCTGCCGCCGTATCCGGGCCACCAATACGAAGATCGGCATCATCATGCTGACGGCCCGGTCTCAGGAGATGGACAAAGTGACGGGACTGATGACCGGCGCCGACGATTATGTGACCAAGCCCTTTTCACCGGCGGAGCTGACCGCCCGCGTGGACGCGCTGTTCCGCCGGGCTGGCGGGGAGGAAGTGGTCCAGAGCGGTGAGATCAGCCAGCCGCCCTTTTTACTGAATACCCGCAACCGGACGTTGGAAAAAAACGGCCAGCGGGTGAAACTGACCCAGGTGGAGTATGCCATCATGCGGGTGTTTATGGAAAATCCCGGCAAGGCACTGTCTCGTGAGGAGATCTTAGATTGGGTCTGGGGGCGGGACTACTTCGGAGAACTGAAAATCGTGGATGTGAATATCCGCCGCCTCCGCCTGAAAATCGAGGACAATGTGCAGAATCCGACTTTCATAACAACCGTCTGGGGTTATGGTTACAAATGGGATGCGTGAAGCGAGTAAGCTGACGGCACATTGTCCGGGGCCCCGCACGGCGGGGCGCGCCGTCAGGCGCGTACAAGGGTTTTGGCGGAGCCAAAACCTTGGCGCAAGGCGGAATTCATTTCCGCCGCGCAAGTAAGATGAAAGGGCTCCCATTTTGCCCCGCAAAATGGGAAAGCAATGTGCAAAATCCGACTTTCATAACAACCGTCTGGGGTTATGGTTACAAATGGGATGCGTGAAGCGAGTAAGCTGACGGCACATTGTCCGGGGCCCCGCACGGCGGGGCGCGCCGTCAGGCGCGTACAAGGGTTTTGGCGGAGCCAAAACCTTGGCGCAAGGCGGAATTCATTTCCGCCGCGCAAGTAAGATGAAAGGGCTCCCATTTTGCCCCGCAAAATGGGAAAAGAAAGGGTGAGATGCTTCGTGCCGGAGGGAAGTCAAAAACGAAAAGCCACGCGGGTGCGGAGCCTCCGCCAGCGTTGGATCGTCAACTCTGTGGTGCCCATCTTCGTGCTGCTGGCGCTGATCGTGGGCGGCGTATCTCTGGGCATTTCCAATTACTATTATAAGGGAATGCTGGACGGTCTGGAACGGCAGGCCCGGGCGCAGTCCGGCGCCTTTGTGGACTATTTTATGGATCAGGGGTTCGCCAACTACTTGCAGCGGGCCAATCAGGCCATTTCCGACTATGCGGACAAGGAACGGGTAGAAATGCAGTTCCTGTCCAGCGTAGGCCGTATTCAGGCGTCCTCCACATCTAACCTGACGGTGGGCACCCGCCCCGGAACGGAGGATATTTCCAGAGCGGTGGAAACCAACCGTATCAGCTATTTCCGGGGCGCAGACCCCAAGACGGGAGAACAGATCTTAGCGGTGTCTCACCCTCTGACGGTGAACGGCAAGGTGGTAGGCGTCCTGCGATTCGTCACCTCCCTGCGGCAGGTCAACGTTCAGGTGCGGATGACGGTGCTGGCAGTGGTGCTGGTGGCTTTACTGTGTCTTCTGTTGGTGTTAAGCTCAAACCTGATTTTCATCAACAATGTGGTGGAGCCGGTGGCGGTGGTATCTGATGCTGCCAAGCGGATCTCTCAGGGAAGCTACGGCTTCACGCTGGAAAACAAGTATACCGGCGAGCTGGGCGAGCTGGTGGATAATATCAACGATATGTCCATGAAGATCGGCCAGAACGAGAAAATGAAAACGGAATTTATCTCGTCGGTGTCCCACGAGCTGCGGACGCCGCTCACAGCCATCAGCGGCTGGGGCGAAACGCTGCTGGCAGACCGGGAGCGGGATCAGATCCAGCTCCACCGGGGCCTGCGGATCATCCTCAACGAGTCCCGGCGGCTCTCTACCATGGTGGAGGAGCTGCTGGAATTTTCCAAGATGGAGGATGGCCGCTTTACGCTGCAGCTGGAAGAAATGGATCTTCAGGCAGAGTTTGAGGACGCCATTTTTACCTACCGGGAGCTGTTCCGACAGGAGGGGATCGAACTGCGCTACGAACCGGGAGAGGAGATCCTGCCGCCCATCAGCGGTGACCCGGAGCGGCTGAAGCAGGTGTTCTGCAACGTACTGGACAATGCCGCTAAGCACGGCGGCGCAGGCCGGCGCATTGATGCCTCCCTGACCCGGGAGGGAACGGTGCAGGTGGTCCGGGTCCGGGATTACGGTCCCGGCGTTCCGGCGGCAGAATTGCCCTATGTGAAGCAGAAATTCTACAAGGGCTCCTCCAAGGCCCGGGGCAGCGGCATCGGTCTGGCTGTGTGCGACGAGATCGTGCGGCTCCACGGCGGCACCTTCGACATTGCCAATGCCGAGGGCGGCGGTGCAGTGGTGACCATCTGCATCCCGGAAAAAGAATAAATAGAACAAATGTTTGATTTTCAAACAACAGTGTGATATACTGAAACAGCGAAACAGAAAGGAACCTTATCTATGGCGGAACATTCCAGCGGCGCCTTCCGCACCAGTATCGGCGGACAGGCGCTGATCGAAGGCATTTTAATGCGCGGGCCTGAAAAGCAGGCCATCGTGGTCCGGGACAAAGACGGTCAATTGGTGGAAAAGGTGGAGGAACTGAAGCTCATCAAGGACCGTTACCCCATTTTGGGCATTCCCCTGATCCGGGGCACCGTAAATTTTCTGGCGGCGATTTTCTGGGCGTTGATATCGTCGCCGAACACCGTCAGCAGACGGA
>DXUR01000373.1 GCA_019417795.1 Clostridiales bacterium
CGGCTGTCAATTCGACATAATTTTCTTGTGATACTTTACCGTACATGAGCATTTGCGCCCGGATTGTCATTGCCGTAGCCCTCCATCAGATTGATTACGCCCCAGATACCAAGCCCGGCTCCAAGTGCTACAACAAGGGTCTGCAAAACGTCTACTGCGCTATTGAAAAATGCCATAAATATATCCTTTCTGCCGCATCTGCGGCTGTCCGGCAAGCGGACAAAAGGCGGTCAGCGTATGGTCGCCGCCGCACAAAAAAACCGCCCTCTGGTAAAGGCGGCTGTCCCCGCGCTGCGTAAGTTCTGCGGCGCGGCGGTATTCAGTTGTAAGGGGTGCGGCTCCTGCCGCTGTGTACTGCGCCGGAAAGTGGGGGCGCGTATCATGTAGCCGGTATGGATAGATGTGATTGCTTCAATCGCTCCTTTCTGTGTTCCGCTGTGCTGCCGGACGTTTTTTTCAGACTTGCGGGAAGTGAATAGCTTGCGTAGCAAGGTGTTCGCTTCCCGCAAGTTCACAAAGGGGTAGCTGCCGCAAGGCAGCGTAGGGGAAGTGTAGCTTCCCCTGTCCCCCGGCGGTCTGCCATGCTGTCACTGTTGCGGGATAAGCCCCCGGCGCGTGACATACTCCGTTGCAAAACGGCGGTGTTCCGCTTCCTTTTCCCGCCAATACTCCCCTAATGCAGCGTCGGCGGCTTCCGCAACATTCATTAAAAACCGTTCAAGCTGCTTTTGTTTTTCCTCTGCGCTACGTTTCCTCATGGTCTGCGTCCTCCTGTAAGTCTGCCGCGTCAAGCTCGTAATAGTCAAAAACCTCGTCGGGCTTGACAATGGCGGGGCGGCGTTTAAGGTGCTTTTCCATGTCAAAGGCGTTCTTCGGGTCTGCGTCGGACAGGTACTTGTATTTCGGGTGCTTCGTTATGTCGAATTTGTCCGAAAAGAACGGGCGCACCCCGCGTAGCTGCAAGATACATTTCCCTCCGTCCATGACTGCAATTTCATCTTCCGTCATAAGCTGCTTTCCCAATTTCTGATAGTTCAGCCCATGCGAAAGCTCCCGCCCCCTTGTTTCGGACGTGTTAAAGCTGTCTATCGTTTCTTTTCCTAAAATTTCCGATATTTCTTTAAGGGTGGTTTTCTCCTTGCCGCCCAAGAAAAGCGTGGTGTCGCAGTTGCCGACTATGGTATCGGCGTTGTCTTTGTAAATGGCTTTTAGCTGTGACTGGCTCTGCAAGATGATTGACGCGGATATTTCCCGGCTCCGTATCGTTGCAATGAGCTTTTCAAACTTTGGTATCTGCCCGATATTCGCAAATTCATCAAGTAAGCACCTAACATGGACGGGAAGCCGCCCGCCGTATTCATCATCTGCCTTGTCGCACAAGAGGTTGAATAGCTGTGTGTAAAGGATTGAAACGACAAAGTTAAAAGTGTCGTCGGTGTCGCTGATGATGACGAAAAGGGCGGTCTTTCTGTCGCCTATGGTGTCAAGCTCCATTTCGTCGGTTTCCATAAGCTCCCGCAGCTCCTTAATGTCGAATGGGGCTAACCTCGCGCCGCATGAGATAAGTATGCTTTTTGCGGTCTTGCCCGCCGCAAGTTTGTATTTTTTGTACTGCTTGACTGCAAAATGTTCCGGGTCTTTTTCTTCCAGACGTTCAAACATGAGGTCAACCGGGTTCTGGAAATCCTCGTCGTCCTCGCGGGCTTCCGACGCATTTATCATCTCAAGCAGCGTCGTGAAGTTCTTCTCGTCCTCCGGGGCTTCATACCAGATGTAGCCGATTAGCGCGGTGTAGTAGAGCTTTTCCGCTTTCACCCAGAAATCCTCGCCGGATTTTTCCCCGTCGCCTTTGGTGTTGGCGATAATGGTATTGACTAACTTCAAAATGTCCTTTTCGCTCCGCAGATAGGCAAAGGGATTGTATTTCATGGATTTTTTGAAGTTAATCGTATTTAGCACTTTGATACGGTATTTGTACCGCTGTAACATTTTCCCGGTTTCCAAAATCAGTGTTCCTTTCGGGTCAGTGACGATATACGACGTTGGAAAATCCTTTGACGTACATTGCATGAGCGACGGTTTCACAAAGAACCGGGTCTTGCCGCTGCCGGAACCGCCGATTACAAGGATATTTTTGTTTCTTGCGTATTTCGGCTGCTTCGGGCGGCTGTTCATGGTGAGCCGTTCCGTCTGCGTTAAGGGGATATTGTTCTCAAATACCGGGTCGGTGTACGGCTTTATGTCGTCAGCCCCGCCCCAACGCGCCGAACCGTATTCTGTCCCGCGGCGGTATTTCTTCGCGTTCTTGCCTTTGGTGTAGATAATCAGCCGGACAATGACCGCCCCCGCAATGCCTAAAGCTAAGTCTGCCGGGTGGAAGCTCGGCGCGATACTGGAAAAGGCGGCGGTAAAACCGTCCCCAAGATGTAGCAGCTTTGCGCTTGCGTCCGCGCCGGGGGAGAGCCGGACAGCCGCGCCCACTTTATCAAAGAGCCAGACAAAGAGCAGATACGGGAGATTTAGGATAAGCAGCTTCTTGATTTCCGGCTTCATAGCGATACCTCCCTGTCCTTGTTCTTGACCTTTGCCCGTTCCGCGTTTCTGCCCTGTGCAGCTTCTTTGAGGGTAGAGAGCAGCTTTCGGATTGAGGGCTTTTTCTCCTGTGTCAGCTTTTTTGCGGAAAATTCCTTAAAGGCTGCGGTCAGTACGTCCGCGTCCCGCCCCTTGAAGAAAACCAGATAGCGGGGCGGGCTTTCCGTCGCGTCCTTTTTCAGCGCAAAGTCGATACCGTACTTTTTCGCCGTACTCTCAAAGGCTTTGATATTGCCCTCGGTAATCTCAATGTTGGAAACGCCCGCGTTCTGCTTCATAAGCTGCTTTAAGCTCTGCTTGCCCTGTGGCGGTTTTGCAAGCTGCTTTTTGCCCTTTGACAGTATGGCTTTCATTGCCTTTTGGAGCGTCTGCGCGGTCAGCTTCCCGGTCTTGATGTAAAGGGCTATGGTCTTTTCGTTTACTTCGTCCTGCAATTTGTCGCGTCCTCCTTTCGCGTTTCTTTATGGGGCGGCGGTCAGATACGCACCCGCAGCCCGTTCAAGTCCTCGGCTCTGATACCCACAAGATACCAGTTGTCGCCGTACTCAATCCGGGTCGGCTTCCACTTGCCCCGCACGAATACGTCAAAGCACTCGCCGCAATGCAAGCCCCCGTAGTAGCTGTTTAAGTCAAAGCGGATGTCGTAACGGTCGGTGCGCTCGTCAAATACCAATGCTCCTGTCATTTTCTGTGCCATAATAAAATCCTCCTTTTGTGGTTGTGGGTGGTTACAGGCTTTCGCCCTCATTGCATGAATAATAGTCCGGGTCGCCGTACTGCGGCTTTTTCGGTGACAGTGCGCCGCTTGCCATGTCATGGGCGACAAGGGAAGTGTAGTAGTTGCCGATTGTGGACGGGGCGTTGAAAAGGGCGGCTTTCAGATATTGCTTGATGTTGCGGATTTTGGTTGTGTTCTCCCGCATACAGTCAAGCACAAAGCGGATATGCTCGCCGTCTAGTTTCATAAACTTTGACTTCACAAGCTCTGCCGGGTAGTCGTCCCCCGCAATCCGTACCCGCTTTCTGGCGGTGCATACGGTTTCAAGCATGAGGTCTACAATCTCGTCCAGCCTGTCACTGTCAAACTTCATGTCCTGTTTGAGAATGTGGTAGTCGATATTGTCCTTGATGATTTCCCGGTATATATCAACTGCGCTCTGTGCTGCCGCTTCCGTTCCTTTCCGTTCCGGCGGCGCAGCCGCTTCTCTGCAAGGAGAGGGGTTAGGGGAAAGGATAGGAATGGAATGGGTACTTGATAAATCTGT
>DXUR01000374.1 GCA_019417795.1 Clostridiales bacterium
GGCGTACTGGCTCATCTGTGGGATGACCGCGGAGATGTGGACTGGTATGCCTATCATCCCTCGGCTGCGGATTACGATATCCTCCGGCAGTCCATCGAGCAATATCTGTCCGTGTTCCGGGAACGGACACCGGAACGGGAACAGACTGGCCCCAAGCTGGTGTTCATCTGCGCGCCGCTGCGGGGCGATGTGGAAGCCAATATTGAATTCGCGCGGCAAAAAGCACAGGAGGTGTTTGCGGATGGAGATATCCCCGTTTGCCCACACCTGCTGTTCCCACCCATAGCGGACCCGAACCACCCGGAGCAAGATGCCAAGGCGCGGGAGATGTCCCTGCAACTGTTGGAATCCTGCCAGCAGCTCAATGTTTATGGGCCCGTTTGGACGGAAGGAATGTGGGATGAGATCCACCATGCCAGCAAACTGGGAATCCCGATGATGACGGACCAGAAAACCATTGGCCGGACGCCGCCTCGGCGTTCCGACAGAAAGGAGCGGTAAGCCTTCATGGAACAGGAACACAAAAAGCCGTCCTGCCCCCTTGTCGGACAGAACGGCAATATTTTCAATCTGATCGGTCTTGCCAGCCGGACACTGCGGCAAAACGGCATGACAGCCGAGGCAAAAGAGATGCAAAACCGCATTATGGGCGGAGACTGCCACAGCTATGAGGAAGCTCTGGGGATCATCAGCGAGTATGTAGAGACGGAGTTATCCGGCAGTATTCCCGCAAAAAACAAAAACAAGGAGGACCACACACATGAACGATAACCAGAAATGGGAGATCATCCAAGGTGACGCGCTGAAGGTGCTGAGCGGGTTCGCCCCCAACACCTTCGGTGCTGTCATCACCGATCCCCCGTATGCTTCCGGAGGCCGGACACAATCCGAGAAAAACAAGTCCACCGCCAAGAAGTATTCCAGCATGGGGGAGAATGCTCCGCCTCCCTTTGACGGCGATGCCAAGGACCAGCGCTCCTGGACCCGCTGGGCAGCAGAGTGGCTGTACGAGGCGCGAAAGGCCAGCAAGCCCGGCGCACCGGTGTGTATGTTCATCGACTGGCGGCAGCTTCCTGCGGCGACAGACGCCCTCCAGTGGGCCGGTTGGATCTGGCGCGGCACCGCTGTCTGGGATAAGGGCAACAGCCGCCCGCAGAAGGGGCGCTTTCGCCAGCAGGCGGAGTACATTGTCTGGGGTTCCAATGGCGATATGCCTATCAGCCGTCCGGTGCCCTGCCTGCCGGGGGTGTTCAAGTATGGCAATCCGCAGAACCGCATCCATCTCACGGAGAAACCCTTGCAGCTCATGCGGGACATCGTGAAGATCACGGAACCAGGCGGCCATATTCTGGACCCCTTTGCCGGTGCCGGCACCACGGTGCTGGCGGCTGTGCTGGAGGGGTATTCCGCCACCGGCATTGAGGTGACCGATGCCTATGCCAAGCTGGCAAGAGAAAGAATCTGTTCAGAGCTGGAGGAAGCTGCGTGACCTGATGCGCTGTCTGGCAAAGGGACTTGCTATAACGCTGGAAAATCGGTATAATAAAAACGATCCAGTAAGAGAGCATTGTGAGGAATTAGTTATGAATCACGCACAATATGATCAGGAAACCGGAAAGCCGTTGGATCAGTCGTATCTTGAATGCGGACTTCCCGATGATTTGCATGCTTCTATTCAGGAGATGCAAAAATCTTGGACCATTATAGACGGCGGAAGCCGAGATCCTCATTGGGACATCTACTGGTGCAATCTGAATGCGGACATTAACTCAGCTGAAGTCGAACGGATTATTTCTCCCGAGCAGGCATGGTATTTGCGCGAAAAGTATCTTCGCATGGAAAGAGAGTGATACCTCTTGATAAACTTTACAAACCTCCCCACTCGCAATAAATTCTATGCAGGGGCAAACGGCGCAAAGCGAGCTGTAATTTATCAAGGCGAACAGTATATGCTGAAGTTCCCCGCACAAGCCCCCAAGAATAAAGACTTGAGTTATGCCAACAGTTGCGTTACCGAGTATATCGGCTGCCATATTTTCAACAGCGTTGGGATCAACGCTCAGGAAACTCTCCTTGGCACTTATGAAAAAAATGGCGTAAAAAAGATTGTTGTTGCTTGCAGGGATTTTACCTCTCCCGGAATTGTGTTGCAGGACTTTGCCTCGCTGAAAAACACGGTGATCGATTCCGGTCACAGCGGGTATGGTACAGAACTGTCTGACATTATGCGGGCCATGGAGGATCAGACAGCATTCCCTCCCGCGTTGCTGCAGCAGCATTTTTGGAATGTATTCATTGTAGATGCGCTGATCGGAAATTGGGATCGGCACAACGGAAACTGGGGTTTTCTCTATAATACCGCGACAGACGAAATTGCCATTGCCCCTGTGTATGACTGCGGGAGCTGCCTGTATCCCCAGGCTGATGAAGCCATCATGCGAGACACCATAGATAAGCAGCCAGAACGAGATTTGCGCACTTTCTCAATCCCTCTTTCCAGCATTAAGGTCAATGGCAGAAAAATCAACTACTTTGATTTTATTTCCTCTTTGGAGAATGCGGATTGCAACAAAGCATTGAAGCGGATACTGCCCAAAATCAACATGGATGCAATTTTCCGTATCGTGGATGAGACTCCGTTCATTTCGGATCTGCAAAAGCAGTTCTATAAGACAATGCTGCGGACACGGAAAGAGCGCATCCTTGATTTTGCAATGGAAAAACTGCGGAAAAGGGAAAAGTCCAAAGAACTTGACGCACGGTAATAAATAAACAAAAACGTATTTTCAAGAGCAGGGTGTTTACAAAACACCCTGCTTTTTCTATGAGGGTGTTCACAAAACACCCTGCCACAAGGAGAGAAGTATGTCAGAAAATTTTGCGAGTTTTTATCGGAAAGCAAGCAGTGTGCGGGAGTTAGTAGGTAAAGCACCCTTTCCTGAAAAAGCGCGGTTTCAGATCACGAAGGTGATTGAACTGCCAGCCAATCAGTACCGCCGCTACATGAACGAGCTTTTGCGGGATGTTTCCTTCATATCCCGGAACGTGGCGGATATGAGGTTCGATGGGAAAACAGAAACGTTTCTCTGCCTGTTCGTGACCTGCCGAGATGCGAACACCGGCCTGCTGGTGGAGTCCGAAGGTTTCGGATATGCCAGGTACGCGGCATTTATCCCTGAAAAGAGTGCTCTCTCATTGGATGGTATTCCGACGGAACGCTCAAGCGAAAAGTGCCTTTGCTGGCATCCGACCCCGGAGAGATGATTTCTTTTTTACGAGGAAGCGGGCAGTACCCGCACAATATTGCAATTACCATACCGCTTGAAAACAAAGCCCCGCGCACGGGGCGGAAGCCAACGCCGCCGTGGGCGGCGCTGGCGCAAGCATAGCGTTTGTATGACAAACGCGCTTGCTGGGGCTCGCCCCAGTCCCCAATGCCGCCTGCGGGCGGAAAATTTCGCGGCATTGAGCCGCAGAAAGGAGCACTGAAGGGACGAATAAGGAACACATGGTATCTGTGCGGCTCACCGAAGTGGAGTGTGAGAGGCTCCGGCAACTCTGCGCCATCTCCGGCCTGCCGGTCAGCGCTGTACTGCGGCAGCTCATCACCGGCGTGACGATCCGCCAGCGTCCACCCAAAGAACTGCATGACTTATATGCGGAGATCAACCGCATCGGTACGAATATCAACCAGATCGCCCGAAAGGCCAACGCCGGTTTTGCGACGAAAGATGATATGAGAGAGCTGCTGTTTTTAATGAAAGCCATTGAACAGAAAATGGCGAAGGTGGCGGAACAGTAGTGGCAGTCACAAAGATACTCGCCCGCCGCGGCGGACTATCCCAGGCC
>DXUR01000375.1 GCA_019417795.1 Clostridiales bacterium
AGGTAAATGACCTCATTGAGCTGCGCCATCCGTTCCTTGTTCTCAAAGACCAGCTCACCCAACTTCTTGCGGTTCAGTGTACCGTCGGAATTAAACACGCCGTGGAATTTCACCTCGATGGCATGGCGCAGCTCTGCGCTGTCCCGGAGCATCTCATGGTACACCTCGTCGCAGTCGATGACCCGGCCGCCCAGATCCCGGATGGCCTCCAGCGCGCTGGTCTTACCGGAGCCGGTACCGCCGGTGATGCCAATGACCACCCGCTTCTGTCCAGCGGCGATGGTCTTGAAGCCCGCCGCCTTCTTCAACCGGTTGCTGATAGCAAGGCCAAGGCCCTGACTGTCCGGGCACTGGGCATAGATCTGAGCCGCGTCCTTGCTGTCAAAGGCCCGCAGAGCGTCAAACACCCGCTGGGCCTGAATCCGCTTATCCTGACTGGGACCCAGACATTCCACTTCCTGTTCCTTGAACAGCTCCGCGAACTCATCAAAGCAGATGACACCGTCACCGGGCTTCACCATCTGCAAAATGGTCCGGGCAGAAGCCTCCGCCGGGCCGGTAACAACAGTCACCGGAGCCTTGGGGGCATAATGGCGATACTTCATACCGGGAGCCTTGGGCTGCTCCCCGTCCTTCAACCGCTCTGTTACGGCCTTATCCACCGCCACAGGGCCGACGACCTCTTCCAATGCCTCCAAAGGCAGTCCGCCGGGTCTCAGCAGACGGGGCGGTGTGCAGGTCAGATCCAAAATGGTAGACTCCACGCCCACCTGACAGGGACCGCCGTCCACCACGGCGTCGATCTTGCCCTCCATGTCCTCCATCACGTCCGCCGCAGTGGTGCAGCTGGGACGGCCGGAGGTATTGGCGCTGGGCGCGGCCACGGGAACGCCTGCCTCCCGGATGATGGACAGCGTTACCTGATGGTCCGGGCACCGGACGCCCACGGTGTCCAGTCCCGCTGTGGTGGTGTCCGGCACGATGGGCTTCCGCTTCAGGATCATGGTCAGAGGACCGGGCCAGAATTTCCGGGCCAGCGTATACGCCAGCGGCGGCACGTCCTCACAGTACCGGGGCAGCCACTGGGGTCCCGGAATATGGATGATGAGAGGGTTGTCCTGCGGACGGCCCTTGGCCTCAAAGATCTTGTTGACAGCCTCTGCGTCCAATGCGTTGGCGCCCAGACCGTAGACCGTTTCCGTGGGAATTCCCACCAGTCCCCCCTGCCGCAGGATGTCTGCCGCTGCGGAGATCTGATCCTCGATGATCTTTTGCTGACCCTTGGTGTCCCGCAGGTCAAAATATCGTGTATGCATCATTTCTCGCCTCGAATTATCTTATATTCAACGCCGCCGGGCGTTTGCTCTCAAAATATGCTCACTCTGCTTCCTGTCCCTGTTTCAGCTTCTCTGCCTGATCCGCCGTCACCAACGCGTCGATCAGCTCGTCCAGCGCGCCGTCCATGATGGCGTCGATCTTATAAAGCGTCAGGCCGATGCGGTGGTCCGTCACCCGTCCCTGAGGGAAATTATAGGTGCGGATCCGCTGAGAGCGGTCCCCGCTGCCCACCTGACTGCGGCGCTCCGCATCATAGGCGCTCTCCCGCTTTTCCCGCTCCGCCTCGTACAGCCGGGAGGCCAGCAGACGCATGGCCTTCTCCCGGTTCTGAAACTGGCTGCGCTCCTCCTGACACTCGGCGATCATGCCTGTGGGCTTATGGATCAGCCGCACGGCGGAGGAGGTCTTGTTCACGTGCTGTCCGCCGGCGCCGCTGGCCCGGTAGACCTGCATTTCAATATCCGCGGGGTTCAGTTCCACGTCCACCGGTTCCATCTCCGGCAGCACCGCCACCGTGGCGGCGCTGGTGTGGATACGGCCGCCGGACTCCGTCTCCGGCACCCGCTGGACCCGGTGGACGCCGGATTCAAACTTCAGCCGGGACCAGGCCCCGTCCCCTTCAATAACGGCGGAGCAGTCCTTCACGCCGCCAAGCTCCGTTTCGTTGATGCTGGCGATCTCCAGCTTCCAGCCGTGGCTCTCGGCGTACATGGTATACATCCGCAGAAGGGAATGGGCAAACAGGGCGCTTTCCTCGCCGCCCACGCCGCCCCGGATCTCCAGGATCACGTTTCGGCTGTCGTTGGGATCTCTTGGCAGCAGGAGGATCGTCAGCTTTTCCTTCAGCTGTTCCAGTTCTTCCTTGGCTTCCGCCAGTTCGTCCTGAGCCATTTCCTTCATTTCCGGGTCATGGAGCAGCTCCTCCGCCTCCCGGCGGCGGCTGTCCGCCGCCTGATAAGCCCGGTAGGTCTCCACCACCGGCAGCAGCTCCTTCAATTCCCGGTTCACCTGACGCAGCTTCTCTGCGTCGCCATACACCCGGGGATCGCCTAACTGGGATTCCAGATCCTCATACCGGAGGTCCAGATCCTTTAATTTATCCAGCATGACTGTGCTCCTTTCTCAAATGTTGAAATTTGAAAAGGAGTGTCGCTATTCCTCCTCTGCCAGCAGCTCCCGGATCTGCCGGAGAAACTCCTCCTGCCAGAAGGTGTGGCCCACATGGCCCACCCGCAGGGATGTGGCCGCCTGATGGGGCTTTCCCGTATACTGATCCATCTGCCGGTAAATATCCTCGCTCTTGTGCTCGCTGCCCCGGGTCAGCACATAGGCCACCCGGTCCAGTTCCTTGCCGTGCTGCTTCAGAAAGCTGCGCACCACGCTGCTGCACCGTCCGGCCCACACCGGGGTGCCGATGATGACCAGGCGGTAATTTTCCAGCTTCCGTTCCGTTTCAAAGGGCAGAACGTCAGGGCAGTCCTTCCGCATGGCGTCCATGCCGCTGCGGAGCCAGCCCCGCAGGCCGCTCCGCTCCACGCCGTCGGTCAGTGCCAACAGCTCCGCGTCCATTTCTTTGGCGATGGTCTCCATCACCCGTTTGGTATTCCCCGTTCGGGAATAGTAAATGCAGAGTACATCCCGCATGTTTTCACCTCTGTTTCTTATGCCTCGCCTGCCGCCTCGCTGAGCTCCTCCCAGCGGAGGTACAGGGCATCCAGCTCCGCCTGGGCAGCGTCCTTGTCCGCCACCAGCGCATTGAGCTTTTCATAGTCGCAGGCGTTGGCCTCCATTTCGGCGTCCAGCGCCCCGATCCGCTCCTCCGCCTTGGCGATCTCCCGCTCGCAGATGGTCAGCTGCCGCCGGGCCGCCTGCTGCGCCCGGTCGCCGCGAACCGGTTTTTCTGTAACCATCTTTTCCTTTACAGGCTTTGGTGCTTCTGTTTTTTCCGCTTCCTCCTGCGCCTTTACCTGCCGGTACTGAGCAAAGCCCATGGGATAGTCGGTAATGGTGCCATTGGCCACCTCCCAGATCCGGGTGGCGAAGCGGTTGATAAAGTACCGGTCATGGCTGACGAACAGCAGCGTGCCGTCATAGGCCTCCACCGCCTCCTCGATCCACTCTCTGGAAGCGATGTCCAGATGGTTGGTAGGCTCGTCCAGAATCAGGAAGTTGATCTCGTCATCCATCAGCATACACAGCCGCAGGCGGCTCTGCTCGCCGCCGGACAGGACGGACACCGGCTTGAGGACGTCCTCACCCCGGAAGTCATAGGCCGCCAGCCGGTTTCGGGCAGACTGGGCGGAAATGCCCCGCTTGGCCGCCATCATGTTCTCCACCAGATTCCAGTCCGGGTGGTCAAAGTGGATGATCTGAGGCAGATAGGCCATTTTCACCTGGGGCCCCAACCGGATGCGGCCGCTGTCCGGATACACCTCATCCACGATCATTTTGATCAGGGTGGATTTTCCGGTGCCGTTGTCACCGATGAGGGCGATGCGCTCGCCCCCC
>DXUR01000376.1 GCA_019417795.1 Clostridiales bacterium
AGCAGCCAGTCCAGTTCTGCCCGCTGTGCCGGGGTGTTGCCGTACTCGTCCTCAACGGTGCCAGCCCTCTTGACAAGGAAAAACACAAGGCTCTTTATTATAATAAAGCTATAAGAACATAATAAAGGCAATTATTTGAAATTTTTGAAAAAACAGAAATCATTTTGATGATATGGGACGTTTTAATAGACAGGAAGGGGGTGAACCGTATCCAGACAGAATTATTGCTGCGGAAAGCGCAGAGCGGAGATACGGGTGCGCTGGACACTCTGATTACAGCGTACTATCCACAAATTCTGAACTATTGCCGTTGGCATACAGCGGACGAGCAGCAGGCGCAGGATGCAGCACAGGAAACCTTTTTGAAAGCGGTGCGCTGGCTGGATTCCTGTGGTGGATTTCAGGGGGCATTCCGTCCCTTTCTGTACAAAATCGCAAAAAACATTTGCATCGATCTGAACCGTACCATGGAGCGGACGGAGGTATCGATGGAGAGCTTGCCGGGCGAACCCGCCTATCAGGAAAGCGGCTTTGCTGCGGCAGAGGAGAAAGCAAACCTGCGAGCGCTGACGGCCCAGCTGGAGCCGGAACAGCGGGAACTGGTATTGCTGCGGTTCGCACAACAGCTTAAATTGCGGGAGATCGCGCAGATCACAGGTCTGCCCCTGCGCACGGTGCAGTCCCGCCTGCGTGCCGCATTGAAAACCTTGAAAATGCAATTGGAAAAGGAGGACTGGAGATGAATCGAGCCTTTGAAAAAGAACTGTCCAGAGCACTGGCGACAGAGCTTGACACAGCCGCACCGAAAACGCTGCTGCGCCGCTGCCGGGCGGAACATGTCGTAAAACAACGGAGTGATTGGCGTGATTTGCTGCACTGCCAGTTCAAATTGCTGGGCTGGAAGGTCTGGGCGCTGGAAGCAATGGCGGCACTGGCGTTGTACAGTGTGGGGCGGGAACTTGCCCTGTGGGAGAAGGCATGGACGGTACGCAATGCACTGTTTGGTCTGAGCACACTCGCCATGCTGACAGCCCTGCTCGGTCTGCCGTTTTTATACCGGGCAAGTCAATATAAGATGCTTGAACTGGAACATGCCACATATGCAGGAATCGGTCGTCCGCTGGTGATGCGGTTTTTGCTGCTGCTGGCGGGGGAAACGATCCTGCTGGGAGTGCTGGTACTCAATGTGCGGGCAGCCGTGCCATGGAGCATCGGGCAACTGCTGGCGGTGTTGACCGTGCCATTTCTGACCGCAAACAATGAGCTGCTTCTGCTGCTGCGCTGGGTGCGCCCGGAATGGATGATGACCGGGGCTGTACCACTGTTTGCAGGGCAGCTGTGTTTGCTGCGGTTCGTGCAATTATCGGAACTGCCGAAGGGTCTGCCGCTGGCGGCGGGCGTACTGGTGCTCTGCATGGTGTTGCAGTGCATCCGGCTTGCCGCCCGGTCAGAATATATTGCAGAAGCTTGAAAGGAACAAGTCATGGAACTGAAAATTCAGAATATTACAAAGCGATACCGGGATAAAACGGCGGTGGATGATGTGTCCATCACGCTCACGCCGGGTGTGTGGGGGCTGCTGGGGGCGAATGGTGCAGGCAAAACAACCTTAATGCGGATGCTGGCGGGCATTCTGCGGCCCAGCAGTGGCCGGATTTTGTGCGATGGGGTGGAGATTGGGACGCTTGGTGCGGCCTACCGGGAAAAGCTGGGGTATCTGCCGCAGGAATTCGGGTTTTACCCGGAATTCACGGTGCAGGACTATCTGGAATATATGGCGGCGCTCAAGGGTCTGCCGCGCACAGAGGCTGCCCGGCAGATCGACGCACTGCTGGAGCGGGTAAGCCTCACTGAGGTGCGCCGCAAAAAGATCATAAAGCTTTCCGGCGGTATGAAGCGCCGGGTTGGCATCGCACAGGCACTGCTCAACGACCCGGAAATTCTAATTCTAGATGAGCCCACGGCAGGGCTGGACCCCGGAGAACGGGTGCGCTTCCGCAATCTGCTGTCGGAGTTTGCGCAGGAACGGATCGTTCTCATTTCAACGCATATCGTTTCGGATGTGGAATACATTGCGGCCGAAAATGCCGTGATGAAGGCTGGCAAAATCATTGCACAGGACACCACCGAAGGGCTGGTAAAGCAGATCGAAGCCAAGGTCTGGCAGGGAAATATCCCGATGGAACAGCTTGCCCGGTGGGAACACCGGCTGCGGGTAGTGAACCTGCGCAACGAGCCGGACGGAACGGTAACATTGCGGTATCTGGCGGATGCACCGCAGCTGCCGGACAGCGTCCCGGCACAGCCCCGGCTGGAAGATCTGTATCTGTGGCTGTTCCCGGAGGAAATGGAGGAAGCAAAATGAACCTGTATCGTTTGGAATTGAAACGTGTGTGCAAAACCCGTATGACAGCTATTCTGCTGGCCATTGCACTGGTGCTGGCCGTGGTCATGGCATATCTGCCGGTAACCTTTATCGGCTGGACGGAACTGGATGCCAGCGGAAACGAAGTGCGTTACACGGGTCTGAAAGCAATCCGGAAACGGCAGGAGCAGCAGGTATCCGGTACCATCACGCCGGATGTCATGCAGGAAGCACTGGAAGCCTATCAGCGGGTGTACCGGCAGTATGATGCAAGCTCCATCAACGATATCCCGGTCGAGGTATTTTATAAAGAACTTGCCCGATATCGGCCTCTTGTGAACAACGCAAAGGAAGCCTTTGCCGACCCGAAAACCGGCATGGCACCGGGCGTGATGGGGCTGACCGCAGAGGATATGCAGAACTTTTACAGCCAGCTCCCCAAACGACTGGAATCGGTGATCTGGCTGGAACAAAGCGGAAAGCCCGGCTATGAGCAGGCGCAGGCCATTGCACAGAAAAAGTTCGATGCTGTACAAAAACCGTTCACCTATTCATTTGGAGTCAGTTCAGACGCGATGGATTACCAGACCCTGTTGAGTTTGCTGCTCACCCTGCTGTGCGCGGTGATTGCGGCCCCGGTGTTTGCATCGGATGCACAGACCGGGGCGCAGGACATCCAACTGTGCACAAAAAACGGCGGTCTGCGACTAGCAGCGGCAAAGCTAGCGGCGGCGTTTAGTATCACAGGGGCGGCGTATCTGCTCTGCGGCGTGGTGTGGATCCTGGTCACGAATGCTCTATTTGGCTGGGAAAGTACCCAAACTTCCGTGCAATGGCTGTTTTCTGTGACCAGCCTGCTGCCGTATACCGTTGGCCAGATGGAGTGGGTCATGCTGGTGGCAAACTTCCTGATCTTCTTTGCGGAGGTGGCCTTTGTGCTGATGGCATCCGTATGGGCCAAGAACAACCTGACCGCTTTGTCTGTGGCGCTGATCAGTGTGGTGGCACCGCTGATTGTTTATATGGTCGTGCCGGGCTCCTTTGGAGAATGGCTGTCCACCCTGATTCCGGCAGGGGGCATTGGGCTTTCCAATGCATTGCTGTATAAAATGATCGGCTTTGATTTTCTCTATGCAGGCGGGCATGCCTTCTTTCAGGCAGATGTACTGCTGGCATCGGCACCGATCAAGATCGTTCTGCTCGTTGGATTGGCAGCATGGGGGTATCTGCGAAAGCCCAAGGTGGCTTAAAAGGAAACGCTACTGAAAAAAGTTCATCGGATGCATAGAAAACTGCATCGGATGAACTTTTGTGTCCTAAGCTCCCTGCCATGAATCGTAGTTGTGGATGTACATTTGATGATTGTTGCACATCGACTTTTCTTAATTAAAGCTTATCGCATTTGTAACATTCTTTCCACAACTTTCTCGTATTATCTTTCAATAACAAGCACGAAGGCAGGTACACCATGTTTCCATAG
>DXUR01000377.1:0-1954 GCA_019417795.1 Clostridiales bacterium
AGAGACAGGTGCCGCACGGTATATGGGCAATGGCAACAACATCAAATACTACGCACAGGAGTTGAAGGAAAACACCTACAACCTGACCCGCATGAACCTTGTCATGCGCGGCATTCTGCCCGACAACATTGTAACGCGCAACGGCGATACGCTGGAGGAAGATTGGCCGTACTTTGAAGAAAACGACCCGGTCAACACCTACGACCCGCTGTTTGTGGATGCGGTGGTATCAAATCCCCCATATTCGCAGGCGTGGAATCCGAACGACAAAGAGAACAACCCGCGCTTTTCGGATTACGGCCTTGCCCCCAAAGGCAAGGCAGACTACGCCTTTTTGCTGCACGACCTGTATCACATCCGCAATGACGGCATTGTGACCATCGTTCTGCCCCACGGTGTTCTATTCCGTGGCGGTGAAGAAGGTACAATTCGCAAAAATCTGATTGACCACAACAACATTGATGCAATCATCGGTCTGCCCGCCAATATTTTCTTCGGCACAGGCATTCCCACCATCATCATGGTGCTGCGGAAGAATAAAAAGGATTCGGACGTTCTGATTATTGATGCGTCTAAGGGCTTTGAGAAGGACGGCAAAAACAATAAGCTGCGTGCCTGCGACATCAAACGCATTGTGGATGCTTACAAGGAACGCCCGGAGAAAATCAAAAAGTTCGCACGCAGAGTATCCCGCGCAGAGATTATCCAGAATGATTACAACCTGAACATCCCCCGGTATGTGGATTCCTCGGAAAAGGCTGAGAGCTGGGATATCTACGCTTCCATGTTTGGCGGCATTCCCGAAGCTGAACTGCAAGACCTATCTGCATACTGGACTGCATTCCCGCACCTGAAAGCGGCTCTGTTCAGCCCGGACAACGAAGCGTATTGCCATCTGAATGTGCAAAACCTGAAAAACGCAGTTCTGAACCACCCGGATGTAGTGGCATTCAAGACCGCCTTCCAGAATGCTTTCGGTGACTTTGATGCCTACTTGAAGTCCGCACTCATCGACGGCATAACGCAGCTGAATGCTGCCGGCGAGGAAGAACGCCTGAGCCGGGAGATCTTTGCACGGCTGGCAGGAATTCCGCTGGTTGACCGCTATGCAGCATACCAGCTTTTGGACGATGACTGGAAGAAAATCGCCATTGACCTTGAAATCATCCAGACCGAGGGTTTTGCCGCAACCAAGCAGGTAGACCCCAACATGGTGCTGAAAAAGGATGCCGAAGTACAGGACGGCTGGGTGGGTCATGTGCTGCCCTTTGAGTTGGTGCAGAACGTTAAAATGCACGAGGAAGTAGCAGCGCTGCGGGCAAAGGAAACCAGACTCTCCGAAATCGCCGGAGAATATGAAAGCCATCTGGACGAACTGAGCGAGGAGGACAAGGAGCAGAACTTTGTGAATGACGCAAAGGACGCCTTTGTTGCCGCTGAGGTCAAAAAGGCCATCAAGGCGCGGGAAGTAGAGCCTGCCACTTTGAGCATCCTGAAAGATGTGGACGCGCTGTTTGCCGAGGAAAAGACCCTGAAAAAGAAAGTCAAGGACGACAGTGCGGCACTCCATCAGCGCACCAAGAGCGTGATCGAGCACCTGACCGATGAAGAAGTGTGTGACCTGCTGCACCGCAAGTGGATCTTGCCCCTGATAGAAAATCTGAACAGCCTGCCGGATGCCGTTCTGGACGATTTTGTGAAGCAGTTGGATGCCGTCTGCAAGAAATACGAAACCACCTTTGAGGACGTAGAGAGCCAGATTGCCGATACCGAGCACGAATTGCTGGGGCTGCTGGACGATTTGCAGGGAAATGAATTTGACATGAAGGGCATTGCAGAACTCAAAAAGTTGCTGGGAGGTGAATGATTATGCAGGATAACGAGAAGAAACCTGCCCTCCGCTTCAAGGGGTTTACTGACCCTTGGGAACAGCGTAAGTTGTCAGATATTGTTG
>DXUR01000377.1:2054-3844 GCA_019417795.1 Clostridiales bacterium
AAAAGAAGATTGGCGAGTTTTTGACACAACTTGATACCCTTATCACCCTTCATCAACGTAAGTTGGAAAAGCTGCAAAACATCAAGAAATCTTGTCTTGAAAAGATGTTTGTATAAAAACAAGTGGTGCAATTTGCCCGCAACCAGAAGATGGACGTACCGTCGTTTGTTGTTTGGCTAAGGAGCAACGCAATTTCTCTTGCCAATTCAGAATATGCAAAACAGGCTGATGAATGAAAATTAAGGCAATGTCAGACGCTTGGAACAGCTGTGTTTTAAGACTATCGAGAGTCAAAAATCAAAATTTGAGCCGAATACGCAAAACCGAGAGTGAAATTTTCAGCGAACATTCGGTAGGCGGTGGAAAATAGCTGCTGAAAGTGTGCATTTGCTCCTACTTGGGAACAGCGTAAGCTGGGCGAAATTGCATTTTTTTCTAAAGGTGTAGGCTACTCCAAAAACGATTTATGCGAAGAAGGCACTCCGATAATCCTGTATGGTCGCCTTTACACAAAATATGAAACCTGTATTTTTGATGTAGATACCTTTGTTAAAGAAAAAGCTGGAAGCGTATATAGCAAGGGCGGAGAAGTCATTGTGCCTGCTTCTGGTGAAACGGCGGAAGATATTTCGATCGCATCTGTTGTGGTTAAGCCCGGCATTCTACTGGGCGGCGACCTAAATATAGTATCGCCGACAGCTGAATATGATTCTGCCTTTCTCGCACTAACTATTTCGAGTGGAGCAACACACAAGTATTTATCATCTCTTGCACAGGGAAAATCTGTTGTTCATCTTCACAACGCCGATATTCAAAGTGTGTCAGCTAAATTCCCGACAAAAAGGGAACAAGAAAAGATTCATTTGCTTTTTGGAAAAATTAATACCCTTATCACCCTTCATCAGCGTAAGCTGGAGAAGCTTGTACAAATTAGAAAAGCCTTCGCAGAGAGGTGCTTTTTGAAAAGTCGAAAGGAGTTCGTTATGGCGTTTACAAAAGAAGCCGATTTTGAAGAGGCGGTGGTAAAGCTCCTGATAGAACGCGGCTGGAAAGATGGTGTGCTGAAGAACTACACCGAACAGCAGCTGATCCAGAATTGGGCGAACATCCTTTTTGAAAACAACCGTGGCATTGATCGACTGAACGATTATCCGCTGACGGATGGCGAGATGCAGCAGATCATGGAACAGGTCATGAATGCGAAAACGCCGATGAAGCTGAATAAATTTATCAACGGCAAAAGTGTGCTTATCAAGCGTGACAATCCTGACGATAAGCTGAATTTCGGCAAAGAAGTGTCCCTGAAAATCTATGACCGTCTGGAAATTGCAGCCGGACTTAGCCGCTACCAGATCGCAGAGCAGCCAAAGTTCCCCACCAAGTCCAAAATTTTGAATGACCGCCGCGGCGATTTGATGCTGCTCATCAATGGTATGCCGGTCATTCACATGGAACTGAAAAAGAGCGGTGTCTCCATCAAACAGGCTTGCAACCAGATTGAAAAATACGCGGCAGAGGGCATTTTTACGGGACTGTTCTCGCTGGTGCAGATTTTTGTGGCCATGAACCCGGAAGAAACGGTCTACTTTGCCAATCCCGGCCCGGAAGGACAATTCAACCCCAGCTACTATTTCCATTGGGCGGACTTCTACAACGAGCCGATGAACGACTGGAAAGACGTTACAACGGCACTTTTGTCCATTCCGATGGCGCATATGTTGGTGGGCTTTTATACTGTGGCCGATGGTTCCGATGGCATTTTGAAGGTGATGCGCAGTTATCAGTACTAC
>DXUR01000378.1 GCA_019417795.1 Clostridiales bacterium
GAGACAGTTATAGCACAAATACAGAAAAATGAACACCCTATTGCCGAAACGCCCCGCGCGGGCGTCACCGTGAGATGACCTACACAGTCTGATGATGGCAGGTCAGAAAGAGGTGATTTTTTGGAAGCGTTATTGAAAGCATCGGAAGCAAGTGCCTTGATGGGGCTGTCTGTCCGACACGTTCAGAGAATGGCTAAATCTGGCGAACTGCCCTATCAGACCCACATGAACGAACGAAACAGGCCGGAGTACCTGTTCCCGCTTTCCAGCCTGCCTGATGCGGCGCAGCAGAAATACTTTGCGGAGCACGCGCCCGCCGCGCTGCCTGCGGCGGCCCCGGCCAAGGCGAAAAAGGCTGACAAACCCGCCGCCTGCAAACCGCTGGAAGCCTACACTGCCGAGGAACGCGGTGAAATTGGGTACTGGATAACAACCGTTGACCGCTGGCAGACCTACCGCAACAAGGCCGGGACAAAAAAAGCCGAGTGCGACGAAAAATTTGTGCTGCTGTGCCGGATGGAAGAGCCAGACCGCCAAATCAGCGTGGAGACGCTTTACAGGAAGTGGGCGGCCATCCGCGAGGGTGACTATGGCGCACTGGTGGATATGCGCGGCAAGGCCCGCAAGGGCATGAGCAAGATGCCGGAGGCTATTGAGAGAGTTTTTCTGTCACTTTTTCTTGATGAAAGTCAGCTTCCCGTGCCCCGCTGCATTGCGCTGACAGAAGAGTGGGCACAGCAGAATATGCCCGAAGCGATGCCCCTGCCGGGGTATCACACCTTCTACCGCAAGGCAAAGGCTGTGCCTTACCCGGTCATGGTTTTGTGCCGCATGGGCGAGAAAAAATACTATGACCTGTGCAGCCCCTACATACGCCGTGAATATGAGAGCATCAACGCCAACGACTTCTGGGTAGGCGATACCCACACCCTTGATGTGGAGAGCATGGGGCCGGATGGTACGCTGCACCGCCTGTACTTGAGCGCGTGGCTGGACGCCCGCAGCGGTATCTTTACAGGCTGGTATGTCACGGACAGCCCCGGCAGCCAAGCGACGCTGAACGCGCTGCGCAAGGGTATCTTGAAGTTTGGCATTCCGAGCCGCGCCTATGTTGACAATGGCCGAGAGTTCTTGACCTACGACATCGGCGGACGCGGCCACCGCGCCAAAAAGCGGCTGGCCGACGGCAGCGAGCCGTTTGCGCCGCCCGGTGTTTTTGAGCGGCTGGGCATTGAAATGACAAACGCTATTGTGCGCAATGCCCGCGCCAAGCTGGTCGAACGTCGGTTTGAGGACTTTAAAAACTATATTTCCCGACTGTTCCCCACCTACACAGGCGGCAACGTGGTCGAGAAGCCGAACCGCCTAAAGGCCGTTTTGAAGCGCGGGGAGCATATCCCCACCGATGCTGAAGTCATTGCCGCTGTTGATACCTTGATAGAAGGCTACATGAACTGCGACGACTACGGCGGCAGTGTGGCCGAGGATAAAGGCAAGAGCCGCATACAGGTCTGGCACGAGAGCCTGCGCAACGGCGTGGCCCGCCGCCCCGCCAGTGACAACGATCTGCAGCTGATGCTGCTGCGCACCAGCAAGCCCGTCCGCATCGGACGGCGCGGCGTGACCTTGAAGCTGCACGGCTTGGAGTTGGATTTTTACACCCCGGAACTGGTAAATATGCGCATGAAGGAGAAAGTTTATGTGCGGTACGACCCGGAAGATCTGTCCAGCGTGCGCGTCTACGATATGGAAGACCGCTTCTTGTGTGTAGCACCGCAGAACAAGCTGACAGCCGGGTATCTGGAAAATCAAGAACAGATCGCCGACCTTATGGCCGCCAAGCGCCGCGCCGAAAAAGCCGTGCGGGAATATGGCGCAGCCCTCCGGCTGCCGGATGATCCAGACCGCGCCCTTACCCTTGCAACGGCGCTGGCACAGCGCAATCTGGATGCACTGGACACTTTCCCCGGCCCGAAGCTGGTACAGTTGCAGCAGTCGACCCGCGAAGAACCTTTGCTTAAAGCTGTCGGTGACATTGACATCGGCAGGATGAACGAGAACATCATCAGACAACGAGGAGGAATTGAAGATGGAGAAAACCTATAACCCCGCGCTGATCCAGCGCACGCAACGCTACATGGAGACGCACAGCATCAGTCAAAACCAGTTCGCCGCCAAGGTCAATCTTTCCAGCGCGGCACTGAGCAGCTACCTCAATCAGAAGTATAAAGGCTCGGTGGAAGCCGTCGAGCGGCAGCTGAGCGAGTTCTTCAAGCTGGATGAAGAGGCCGAGGCCGCCGCCGAGAAGACCGCCAGCCTGCTGCCCCGCGCGGCGTATGTGCCGACCAGCATCAGCGAGGATGTCTGCCAGAGCATCCGCTTTGCCCAGCTGGAGCATTGCATGGTCGTGCTGCACGGTGATGCGGGCGTCGGCAAGAGCAAGGGCGCACAGAAGTTCCTGCGCGACCATCCCACGAACGCGGTGGGCATCAGCATCACACCCAGCACGGGCACACTGAACGGCTCCATCAAGCTGCTGGCCCGCGCCCTGCGCGTGCCGGAGTGCCGCAACAAGATGGATCAGATGATGGCGCTGCGTTCCCGCCTTGACGGCACGAACTGGGTCATCGTCATCGACGAAGCCCAGCACCTCAAATATGCGGCGCTGGAAGAAATCCGCTCCCTGACGGACGACAACCCCATGACCGGGGAGCACGGTGTCGGCGTGGTGCTCATCGGCAACAGCGAAGTGTACAGCCGCCTGCAGGGCCGCCAGCAAGCGCAGTTTGCGCAGCTATTCAGCCGCATCCGTATGCAGCGCGAGTACACCACCCGCAAGGTTAAAGAAGATGATGTGCGGAAGCTGTTCCCAGTGCTGGCCGAGCAGAACGCCCGCAAGGAGCTGGACTTTCTGCTGAGCGTCTGTCGCAGTCCGTGGGGCATTCGTGGTGCAATGAACCTGTACACCAACGCGGCCAGTGCCAACGATGTAAGCTATGAAAACCTGTACCGCATGGCCGCCCATATGGGCATCGGTATGCTGGGCGCGGTTTGAGGAAGGGAGTTTTTTGATGAATTTGAAGTGCGGTTATTTTGCCGTGGGCGGCATTATGTGCGGCTCTCTGGTGGGCATCTTCATCGGAGCGCTGGCCGTGAGCGCCAGCCTCGGCTACATGATCCTGCTGCTGGGGGCGGGGGGGCTGTGCCTTTACATCACATCGCGCAGCCTTATGGACGATGCCCGCCGCGAGGAGGCGGTGCTGAACCAGCCCGCCGAGGAATTTGACAATCCCGACGAACTGCCATCCCTTTACTGGGAGGGCTATGACCGAGGCTATGAAGACGCCCTTGAAAGCATGGCCTACACCCGCCCGCCGCGTGTCCGGCCACCCAAGAGCAAGAAAAAAGGTGCTTAGTTTAACAACACCCCCTGCGGGCAGATGCCCGCACCTTAATGCAGCCGCCCGGATGGGCGCGGGTCTCAAGCCCCGGCAAATGCAGAGAGAGGAAGGAGTGTTCTTGTGAAAAAAGAAGATTGGGAAAAGGCCAAGAGTAGACTGCGTGCTCCACTCGGACAAGTCGATTTGCTGTGCGATGGGTACAGCGTCACACTTGTCAATGAGTGCATCAGCATGTTCCGCAACGGAATAGCAGTGTATGTCAATGGCGAAATACGCGGTTCATGGTTTGTGCAAGATTGCGAGGAGCGCCGGAGGTTTATCCCTCAAAAAGAAACTTCCTTGATGACCCGCAAGCAGATTGCCGCTTATAACAAGATGCCGAAGAAAGACCGAGGACAGCTTAAAAAGTTCCGCGAGAAAACCTTCACGGCCTATCAGAC
>DXUR01000379.1:0-1097 GCA_019417795.1 Clostridiales bacterium
ATCTCAAGCAGTATAACGACGGCGGCTTCACCGTGACGCTCTCCGACCTGCCCGCAGGGGCCACCGCCCAGCTCAAGAGCAGCGACGGCAAGGTCCTGGCGGACTTTGAAAACGGCGTGGCTTCCACCCCGGCGAATCAGTTTACCGGCAGCGGCTCGGCCTATTTCTACATCGCCGTCACCGCCCAGGGCTGCACGGAGAATTACAAGCTGACCCTCACCAAGCCCGGCGATTATGTCTGGGGTACATTTAACTTCTTTGGCAGGCCTGCCTATAATACAGATAATGTGTTCTACGGCTATCCGGAGGGTACGCTGTTTCAGGCGGATGAGGACGGCAACCGCACGGGCGAAACCGGTTATTCCCGAAATTGCTGGAATTATATCGTCTATGTGTCCCCGCAGGTGGCCAGCTTCGGCATCAATAAATTCTCCGATGCCATGCAGGGCGGTGACCTGAACAGCTTAAAAACACAGGTTCTTGTGGATGGCGAGGTTCATGTCAAGCAGGCTAACTTCGGTAAGCAGGCCATGATGGCACTTGTCAAGAAGCCGGTAACTCTGACCAAGGACAAGACGGTCATTGACATCGTCGGTGTCGACAAAAAGAATCCCAATATCGAGATCCACACCACTATTACGGTGATTGTGGTCAAGACCACCCCGGCGGAGCTGACCGGTTTTATCAGCGCTCTGCCGAGCACCGATAATCTGACGTATGCCGATCACTACAAGATCGTCATGAGCTATCAGCGTTCCTATGCCGGTTTTACCGACGAGGAAAAGAAGCAGCTGTCCGCGGAGACGGTGAAAAAGCTGCAGGATTCCGTGGCCCGCGTGGAGGAGCTGAAAAAGCGCCATGAGGACGGCATTCAGGCATGGATCGACCTGGTGAACACCTTTGCCGGGAAAGTGACCGCAGAAAACTATGCCCAGTATTACGACGCCGTGCAGGATGCACAGGTGAAGTATCTGGAGATGTCCGACGCACAGCGTGCGGAATTTGCGGCCGTTAACTCTGCGGAAAACGCCGCAGTCATGACGGCCTACGAGGCTGCGTACCGCACCGTCAACGAGCAGTCCATTCTGGACGGCAGC
>DXUR01000379.1:1107-3840 GCA_019417795.1 Clostridiales bacterium
CCCACGGAGTATTACGACGACTTCATGATGGGGGCCAACCATTATAACCTGGATCTGGGCCACGAGGACACCTATTATCCTGCCGTATTCCGGGAGATTTGGACGAACCGGCCTACGACACTGTATCCTGCTGGATATGCGGTAGAAAAAGGTCTGCCCTATACCCTGCCCGGCATTCTGAAATTTGACATCAAGGATGACAGCATCTTCGAGATCAAGGAAGTGGAGGAAGTCTATAAGGATGGCGGTCTGGGCGGCGGCAGTACTTTCCCGGCCATGAAGTACTATCTGGTGCCCAAGAAGGCGGGCACCACCACCTTCACCGTTACCTTTACGGATAAGGCGGGCAATTTCTATGGCCAGATCCCGGAGATCCCCGTCCATGTCAACAGCCCCGAGGAGACGGCTATCCAGGATTTGAACAAGAATCTGACGAACTTCACCTCTCTGAACAACACCAGCAAATACGACAACTGGACCTATGACTACGGCACGGAGGGTGCGCCTTTCACCTTTAAGGTAAGCGGCACCAACGCCAAGGTCAGCGTCTATAATTATCTCCAGTACAACAAGGACGGCACCCCCGTCAAGACCGACTACACCCCCGACGCCAAGGGCAATGTGACCATCCTCCTCAAGGACGGCTACAACGGCATCGAGGTCACCGCCGACTATCAGGGACAGACCGTCACGCAGGTATACTCCCTCAAGGGTAAGGTCACCCGCTATGTGCAGGAGAACATTTCTCGCCCCGGTGAGGCTCTGCGCACCGGCGACACCGCAGGTATCTGGATCATCGGGCGGCCTACCAATATCCATAAGATCCTCCGCATTTATAACCCTGCATCCACGACGGTGTTCTATACGGATATGCCCATGCAGAGCGTGGTAAATACAGACAACCAGCACGACATCTATCGCATTACGGACACTGGAAAGAAACAGACTTCTTTCCAGCCCCGCGTTGCGGCCTATCTGACGGAATCCGGCACGATCACCCTCACCAAGGGCAGCTCCGATAACCGGGGCTACGGTTCCAATCCCGGCAGCGAGGGCGATCAGGGCAACACCGGCGGTATCGCCGCTTCCACCCGCTATGGCTTCGGTATGCTGGCAGATATTACGCTGCAAGTGGAGAACAACCCCAACTTCAAGCTGGAGCCTAAGTATGAGACCGTGGCCGAGAACGGCGGCCAGGTCAAGGCCGGGGACAAGCTCACCATCTCCATCCCCACGCTGCCCATCGAGCAGCTGGCCCAGGACTATAAGCTGCAGTACTGCCTGCTGAACTACTCCACCAATATTCCCGGTGCGGAGTACATTTTCTCCAAGTGGTCCAAGGGCGGCGACTCCTGGGAGGGCGAGGGCACTACCCCCGTCGGCCCCGAGGTGGCCCTCAAGAGCATCACTTTCACCGTGCCCAAGACCACCCCGGCAGGATCCTATAAGATCCACGGCGGGTATCTGGATGTTACCCACAGAAGCGGCGGATACGAATGGCTGGATAAGTATGCGAAGTTCTATCAGATGGAGATCAGCGACCTGACTATCACCGTTTTAAAGGGCGACATCGAGACCGTGGAGGATCTTATTGACGCCATCGGCGCCAATGTCACCCTGGATAGTGAGGCCGCCATCACCGCCGCCAAGTCCGCCTACGATGCCCTCTCCGACGAGGACAAGGCCCTGGTGGACGCCGATAAGGTGGACGCTCTCACCGCCGCTATCATTAGGCTCAACCAGCTCAAGCACGCGGACCTCATGGCAAACCTGGATACCATCTACAAGACCACCGGCGACTTCATGGCCACCTTGGGTACCCCCACGGTGAACTCCACCGGCGGCGAGTGGATGGTCATCGGCCTGGCCCGCAGCGGCCGCACCGTACCCGCCGGGTACTATGACAATGTGGTGGAGTATGTGAAGGCCAAGGCTGACGCCAATGAGCGTCTGCATCCGGCCAAAGTCACCGACAACGCCCGGGTGATCCTGGCCCTGACGGCCATCGGCAAGGATGTCACCAATGTGGGCGGCCACAACCTGCTGAAGGGTCTGGATAACATGGATTATGTGCAGACCCAGGACATTAACGGCCCCATTTTCACCCTCATTGCCCTGGATAGCCACAACTACCCCACTATGGGCGATGTGACCCGGGAGAAGCTGATTCAGGTCATCCTGGACGCCCAGCTTCCCGACGGTGGTTGGAACCTCAGCGGCGAGAACGCCGACCCGGATATGACCGCTATGGCCATCCAGGCCCTGGCACCTTACTACAAGACCAACGAGACCGTGAAGGCTGCTGTGGATAAGGCTCTGGAGGCCCTTTCCGCCCTGCAGCGCAGCGACGGCGGCTTTGGCAGCTGGGGCACCGTGAACAGCGAGTCCTGCGCCCAGGTCATCGTGGCTCTCACCGCCCTGGGCATCGATCCCACCGCGGATAGCCGCTTCGTGAAGAACGGCCACACCGTTCTGGATGCTCTGGCCGGGTTCTATGTCACCGGCGGCGGCTTCCGGCACACCGCTGGCGGCGAGCGGAACGACATGGCCACCGAGCAGGGCTACTATGCCCTCGCGGCGTACTACCGCTTCGCCGCCGGTCAGACGAACCTCTTCAACATGAGCGACGTCACCATTCAGGCGAATACCCCGGCGACGCCGGATCAGCCGGACACCCCCGCCAACCCGGACAATCCCGGCACGGCGAAGCCCACCGGCGACACCATCCTCCTC
>DXUR01000038.1 GCA_019417795.1 Clostridiales bacterium
AGGAACTTCTGGATGAAATCCGGGATGGAAAGGTAGCGACCGTCATTACCAAAGATTGTTGTGCGATAATGGGACTAAATCAGAAAGACCTTGAAAATCAAGGGATTCTGGCTTAGTCCCTTCTTTTTTGACCTGAAAGAGGAACAATCGCACTACAATCGGCGCACCGGATCAAAACCGGCTGGCGGTGGCTATGGAGGTACACTGCGTAAGCCCTTCCCGTTGCGCTGCCCACAACGAAAGGAGTCCATCATGAAACAGGGAACTTTGGTTTATGACCACGCAACGGATCGATACGACATTCGCTTTGACCTTGACTGTTACTACGGCGGTCTGCACTGCGGGGAATGCTTCGATGTCATGGTCGGGGGCAAGTGGAAACCCACCCGGATCGAGATGGCTGCGGACTGGTATCTCGTCGGCATCCGCACGGACGATTTGCAGGGATTGAGGGTGAGAATGTGAAGACTTTTCTCAAGGAAGTGCTGCTTCCTCTGCTGATTGCCCTTTGCCTTGCCGCATTCTTCAAGCCGGTCTACATGGCGGACGGCGTATGTGACTACTTCCTGATGTGGCTCTGCGTCGGCTTCCCATTCGGCATCCGCAGGATGTGTCTCTGGCTCGTCCCCTTCGGTTACAGCATATCCGGCACAGTAGGAATTTTCGCACTCAACATCATCATCGGCGGTCTTATCGGAGGACTCGCCCTGATCGTCGGGCTGCTGCTCGGCATCATCCATACCATCCGAGAAATCATCTGAATATCTGAAAAGCTAAGAGGGTTTGTTTCATTCTCCATTTCGGAGCATGAAGCAAACCCTCTTTTTTTGTTGCCCGAAAGCTGGAACAATCTGCCTCTTGCAGATGACGGCGGTGCGGCGAGGAAAGGAGAGAAAACAAAATGAGCTACATGACAGCCGGTAAGCTGCAAGCCTTTGAAGCCCTCATGAAGGAGGTACCCGGCCACAACCACTATGACAGCGGATGCGACGGGATCTGCCCGGAATGTCGGTCGTGCTGCTTCCATCGTCCATACTGGAAATATCAAACCTGTGTCTTCGAGGAATGTCCCTATTCCCCGGTGAAGCTGTCAACGCTGCGCTGTCAGCCGGTGATGGCAAGGGAGGGATAACCACATGGCAGTCTATCGCGTCAACAAAAACCGTGGCTACACGGTCATGGCAAATTACCATCTCAGGGATAAAACCCTGTCCCTCAAGGCCGTGGGGCTACTCTCCAAAATGCTGTCCTTCAACGATGGCTGGCAGTTCTCAACGAAAGGTCTTTCGGCGATCTGCAAGGAAGGCCCCGATGCTGTTCTGGCAGCTCTCAGGGAGCTTGAGGACGCAGGGTATCTCGTCCGTCATCAGTCACGGGATGAAAAAGGCCGGATGAGCAGCATGGTTTTCGAGATATACGAGAAGCCGCAGACGGGTTTGCCGGACACGGAAAAACCGCATACGGAAAAGCCGGACACGGATAATCCGTTCACGGGAAAACCGTGTACGGAAAATCCCGCACAATTAAATACTAATCAAGTAATTACCAACGAAAGAAATAACTCTCTGAGAAACTATCAATCTATCAATCTTGATGGGATGGACAGGATGGATGAACGGGAGCAATACAGGGAATTGATCCGGGATAACCTTGAGATCGACATCCGCTCTCAGGACAGGCACTATGACCTTGACCGTGTAAACGAAATTGTCGAGATTATGCTGGATGCTGTCTGCTCCACAAGCCCCACCATCCGTATCAACGGCGAGGATATGCCGCAGCCGGTGGTCAAGTCACGCTTTCTCAAGCTGGACAGCGGCCACATCGACTATGTGCTCCAAGCGATGAACGATTGCCCTTCCGACATTCGGAACATCCGGGCATATCTGCTCACGGCGTTATACAACGCATCTCTGACCATAGACAACTACTATTCAGCCCGCGTGAACTACGATTTTCACGGGAAAGGCTGATGCGTAGGCATTCTCAATCAACTTCAAGGGGGTGAGATGAAAACATGATCCACATTTTACACGGTGCCCCGCCTTAGTGACGGGATTGCCCCGTAAATCTCAGAAAGGAGGTCCCCATGCAGGATGAAGTAAATACCAAAGTTGTTGCGATTGCCATTAAGGGCGGCAAGATCACTGCGGAAGTGCTGAAAAAGGCGCTCGCCAAATTCATCGAGGAAATTGAAAAGGCAGAGAAGCAAGCCTCTCAGCCCAAGACCTACCGGGGCAAGCAGTCCATCAAGCACCTTGTCGAGCAGAACGCCGCAATCAGCAACATCGAAGTGACCGACGGAAACATCAAGTCTTTCGAGCGAACAGCGAACAAGTACGGGATCGACTACGCGCTCAAGAAGGACACCTCTGAGCAACCGCCGCGCTATCTCGTCTTCTTCAAAGGCCGGGATGTGGATGTGATGACTCAGGCGTTCAAGGAGTTTTCCGCCAAGACGGTCAAGCAGAAAGAAAAGCAATCCCTCAAGCAGAAGCTCTCCCGCAGCAGGGAGCAGTCTAAAGCCCAGCACAAGGAGAAGGTCAAGGTTAAGACGAAGGATCGGGGCGTTGAGCTATGAAAAAGAAACTCGACATCAAAAAGCTCGCCCTTCTCAATCTCCCGTATGTGTTCGCCTTCTACTTTGTGGATAAGCTGGCGGCAGTCTTCCGGCTGGCTCCCGGCACAGAGTTCATCGACAAGCTCACCGGCGGCTTTGCCAATTTCGGCGCAGCGTTCGCCAATCCGCTCCCCAGCTTTCATCCAGTAGACCTTCTCATTGGTGTGGCCGGAGGCGCGTTGCTCAAGCTGGCCGTCTACATCAAAGGCAAAAACCGCAAGAAATTCCGCCAAGGGGAGGAATACGGGTCAGCGCGTTGGGGACGACCGGAAGACATCCGGCCTTACATGGATGATGACTTTTCCAACAATGTCATTCTCACCCAGACCGAAGGGCTGACCATGAACAGCCGTCCGAAGCAGCCGAAGTACGCGAGGAATAAGAACATCCTTGTCATCGGTGGTTCCGGCTCGGGTAAGACCCGCTTCTTCGTGAAGCCCAACCTGATGCAGATGCACAGCTCCTATGTGGTCACTGATCCCAAGGGTACAGTGCTGGTCGAATGTGGAAAGATGCTTGAGAAAAACGGCTATATCATCAAGTCGCTGAATACGATAAATTTTCGTAAATCCATGCACTACAACCCGTTCGCTTACATCAGGTCAGAGAAGGACATCCTCAAACTGGTCAATACGATCATCGTCAACACGAAGGGAGATGGCGATAAGTCCGGGGAGGATTTCTGGGTCAAGGCAGAAAAGCTCTACTATACCGCACTCATCGGCTATATCTGGTACGAAGCGCCGGAACACGAGAAAAACTTCACTACCTTGCTCGAATTGATCAACGCTTCGGAGGCCAGAGAGGATGACGAGACTTTCAAAAATCCCGTTGACCTCATGTTCGATGAGCTGGAAGAGCGTGACCCTGACCACTTCGCGGTCAAGCAATACCGTAAATATAAGTTAGCCGCTGGCAAAACAGCCAAGTCGATCCTGATTAGCTGCGGCGCACGGCTTGCCCCGTTTGACATCGCGGAGCTGCGGGAGCTGATGAGTTACGACGAGATGGAGCTGGATTGCATCGGCGACCGCAAGACGGCGCTGTTTGTCATTATCTCTGATACCGACGATACCTTCAACTTTGTCGTTGCGATTATGTACTCCCAGCTTTTTAACTTGCTCTGCGATAAGGCGGATGATGTCTACAATGGGCGGCTTCCCGTTCATGTCCGCTGCCTGCTCGACGAGTTTGCGAACATCGGTCAAATCCCGAAATTCGACAAACTGATTGCTACGATCCGAAGCCGGGAAATCTCAGCATCCATCATCTTGCAGTCCCAGAGCCAGCTCAAGACCATCTACAAGGACGCGGCGGACACGATTGTCGGCAACTGCGACTGTACGCTCTTCCTCGGCGGCAAGGAAAAATCCACTTTGAAGGAACTCAGTGAAATCCTCGGAAAGGAGACAATCGACCTATATAACACATCAGAAACCCGTTCGACCAACAACTCATACGGCCTGAACTATCAGAAGACCGGCAAGCAGCTCATGTCGGAGGACGAAATCGCTGTCATGGACGGCGGCAAATGTATTTTGCAGCTTAGAGGCGTGAGACCTTTTCTCAGTGACAAGTACGACATTACGAAGCATCCAAAATACAAAATGCTGTCCGACTACGATAAGCGCAACGCCTTTGACATCGAGAAATACCGTTCTCACAAGCTGGTAGTCAAGCCCACCCAAACCTTCGACCTCTATGACATGGGAGAGGTTGAAGCCGATTGAAGCCCCGTCATGCACTGCGCATGGGCAATGCCCAAAGCAGAACAATGACGGGGCTTCTATTTTTTTGCCCATTTTCAATAATTCACACTCAAAAATCAAGGAGGTCACTCTATGGAATTTATCAATCAGGCGGTTACGGTCCTTCAGACGCTCGTTGTTGCCCTCGGTGCCGGTCTGGCTGTGTGGGGTGTGGTCAACCTCATGGAGGGCTACGGCAATGACAATCCCGGTGCCAAGAGCCAGGGCATCAAGCAGTTGATGGCCGGTGGCGGCGTGGTACTCATCGGCACGACCCTCATCCCCCTGCTGTCCGGTTTGTTCTGATCACCGGTTCGCGTGTCCACATGGGAGGGCGCGAAATGCCGCGCTCTCCCTTAATTTTTAATCAATTTCCAACATAAGGAGGTCATTTATGGAATTTATCAATCAGGCAGTTACCGTTTTGCAGACCCTCGTTGTCGCCCTTGGCGCTGGCCTTGCCGTGTGGGGCGTGGTCAACCTCATGGAGGGGTACGGCAATGACAATCCCGGTGCCAAGAGCCAAGGAATCAAGCAGTTGATGGCCGGTGGTGGTGTGGTACTCATCGGCACGACCCTTATCCCGCTCCTGTCTGGCCTGTTCTGATCCGGCAGCCCCAGCATAACCGAAAGGTGGTGAAATATTGGGATTTATCCTTGAAAAAATCGAGGAAGCCATAAAAGAGCTTCTGATCGGCTGGATTGAAAGCAACATGACCAATATGTTCACCGATGTCAACGACAAGGTAGGGACGATAGCTGCTGAGGTAGGCAAAACGCCCTCTTCATGGGATAGCAGCATATACCAGATGATCCGGGGACTATCCGAAAACGTGATAGTCCCCATCGCTGGTATCATCATCACCTTTGTCCTGTGTTACGAGCTGATTTCCATGATCACCGAGAAAAACAACTTGCATGATATGGACACATGGATGTTCTTCAAGTGGTTTTTCAAGGCGGCTGTGGCGATCTACCTCGTTACCAACACCTTTGACATTGTGATGGCGGTCTTCGACATCGGTCAAAATGTCGTAGCCGGTGCAGCCGGTGTCATAAGCGGCGACACGAATATCGACATCGAATCCACTCTTGAACAAATGCGCGCCAGCATGGAAACGATGGGCATTGGCGAACTGCTCGGCTTGTCCATAGAGACGCTGCTGATCAGCCTGTGCCTCAAGATCATGTCCATTCTCATCACGGTCATTCTCTATGGCCGTATGATTGAGATTTATTGCACCGTGAGCATCGCGCCCATTCCCATTGCGACGATGAGCAACCGCGAATGGGGCAGCATCGGCACGAACTACCTCAAAGGGCTGTTCGCGCTGGCATTCCAAGGCTTCCTCATCATGGTGTGCGTTGCGATCTATGCCGTGCTCATCAACAACATGATCATCGCAGCCAATATCCACTCGGCGCTATTCTCGGTGGCAGCTTATACGGTCATTCTTTGCTTCTCCCTGTTCAAGACAGGTTCGCTTGCAAAGTCACTATTCAATGCCCACTGAGAAAGGAGGGTCAGCTTGAAGAAATACTCCGTGATCTACGCCGACCCTCCGTGGCGGTACAAGGTCTACTCAAAGAAGGGGCTTGGCCGCTCAGCGGAAAGCCATTACCCGACCATGAGCCTTGAAGACATCAAGGCTCTGCCTATTGGAGAGCTTGCAGCAAAAGACTGTGCGCTCTTCATGTGGATTACCTTCCCCTGTATGCAGGAGGCGTTCCAAGTCCTTGAAGCATGGGGATTTGAATACAAAACGACGGCTTTTGTCTGGATCAAGCAGAACCGGGTGTCCGACAGTCTCTTTTGGGGCATGGGGTACTGGACACGGGCGAATGCTGAACTCTGCATCCTTGCAACGAAAGGCCATCCCAAACGGGCAAGCCCCGGTGTGCATCAGGTCATCATGAGCCACATCGAAGAGCACTCCAAGAAACCGGAGGAAGCCCGCAACCGCATCGTCCAGCTCATGGGCGATGTCCCGCGCATCGAACTTTTCGCCCGCCAGTCCCCCGAAGGCTGGGATGTATGGGGCAATGAGGTCGAATGCAGCATCACGCTTGGAAAGGAGGTTCCCAATGGCGTTTGTACCGGTCCCGAAGGACCTGAATCGTGTCAAGACGAAGGTCATGTTCAACCTGACAAAGCGGCAGCTCATCTGCTTTGCGCTGGCTGCGGCAGCGGGTGTTCCGATCTTCTTCCTGACTAAGCCCAGCCTCGGCATCTCCACTTCGGCAATGCTGATGGTGGTCATCATGCTCCCGTTTATCTTCTTCGCTCTCTATGAGAAGGACGGGCAACCGGCTGAAAAAATCCTCGGTCATGTGATCAAGTCCATGTTTTTGAGGGATAAGGTGCGGCCATACCGCACGAGCAACCTATACGCTGCGATCCAGCAGGAAATCAAAGAGAAGGAGGAATTGCAGATTGCACAGCAGCACGAAAAAGGCCGCAGAACCTAAGCGGCTTACCAAAAACGGCAAGGTGTACGGCGATCTTCTCTCCGCCGAGGAAAAGAAGAAGCTGGTCATGCAGAAGAAAAAGGACAAGAAGGCAAAGAAAGTCCGCAAATCGGCGCAGCAGACCATCCCCTATGTGGAGATGTGCCGCGACGGCATCTGCAAGGTCAACAGCCGTCTTTATACAAAGACTATCCGTTTCAACGACATCAACTATCAGCTCGCCCAGAACGAGGACAAGACGGCCATCTTCGAGAACTGGTGCGACTTCCTGAACTACTTTGACAGCTCGATTTTTGTCCAGTTCTCTTTCATCAACCAGAGGACGAGCATCAGCGAGTTCAAGAAGCAGATCAACATCCCGGAGCAGGCTGACGAGTTCAACGACATCCGCAGCGAGTATTCCGAGATGCTGCAAAACCAGCTCACGAAGGGCAACAACGGCCTCATCAAGCGCAAGTACATTACCTTCGGCATTGAGGCCGACTCCCTGCGCATGGCGAAGGCCAAGCTGGATCGGATTGAGACGGACATCCTCAACAATTTCAAAACCCTCGGTGTGAAGACCGAGCCGCTGTCCGGCTACGAACGGCTGAAAGTGCTCCATGATGTGTTCAACATGGACTCGAACGAGCCGTTCCGCTTCTCCTTTGACATGGTAGCCCGGACGGGACTCAGCAGCAAAGATTTCATCGCGCCCACTTCCTTCGACTTCCGTGAAGGCAAGTGCTTCAAGATGGGCAAGGCCATCGGCGCAGTGAGCTTCCTGCAAATCCTCGCGCCGGAACTCAATGACCGGATGCTGGCTGACTTCCTCGACATGGACAGCAACATCACGGTCAATCTTCATATCCGCACGATTGATCAGGCGAAAGCCATCAAGAGCATCAAGATGAAGATTACTGACCTCGACAAGATGAAAATTGAAGAGCAGAAGAAGGCCGTGAGAAGCGGATATGACATGGAAATCATCCCGTCCGACCTTGCCACCTACGGCGGTGAGGCCAAGCGCCTGTTGCAGGACCTTCAGACGCGCAACGAGAGAATGTTCCTTGTGACCATCCTCATCATGAATACCGCTGCCTCCCGCCAGAAGCTCGAAAACGCCATCTTCCAGACGGCTTCCATTGCCCAGAAATACAACTGTGCGCTCAAGCGGCTGGACTTCCAGCAGGAAGAAGGGCTGATGTCCTCTCTTCCGATTGGCCTGAATCAGATCGAGATTGAGCGCGGGCTGACCACCTCTTCGACGGCGGTGTTCGTCCCGTTCACGACGCAGGAGCTTTTTCAGGGCGGCGAGGCGCTGTATTACGGGCTGAATGCGCTCTCCAACAACATGATCATGGTTGACCGAAAACAGCTCAAAAACCCGAACGGCCTGATCCTCGGTACCCCCGGTTCCGGCAAGAGCTTTTCGGCGAAGCGGGAAATGACCAACGCCTTCCTCATTACGGAGGATGACATCATCGTCTGCGATCCCGAGGCGGAGTATTATCCCCTTGTGCAGAAGCTCGGAGGTCAGGTCATCCGCATCTCGCCGGTGAGTACCGACTACATCAACCCGCTGGACATCAATGTGAATTACTCGGAAGAGGAAAACCCGTTGACTTTGAAGTCTGACTTCATCCTCTCCATGTGTGAGCTGATTGTGGGCGGCAAGGACGGGCTGCAACCGGTGGAAAAGACCATCATCGACCGCAGCGTCCGTAAGGTGTATCAGGACTACCTTGCCGATCCGGTCCCTGAGAAAATGCCCATCCTCGAAGACCTCTACAACATCTTGCGCAGTCAGAGTGAGCCGGAAGCACAGCGGATTGCCACTGCCCTTGAAATCTATGTGCATGGCTCGCTAAATGTCTTCAATCACCGGACGAATGTGGATGTGAATAATCGCTTCGTCTGCTATGACATCAAGCAGCTCGGAAAGCAGCTCAAAAAGCTGGGGATGCTCATTGTGCAGGATCAAGTCTGGAACCGTGTAACCATCAACCGCGCCCAGCACAAAGCGACGCGCTACTACATGGACGAGTTCCACCTTCTGCTCAAGGAAGAGCAGACAGCCGCCTATTCCGTCGAAATCTGGAAGCGGTTCAGAAAATGGGGCGGGATTCCGACCGGCATCACGCAGAATGTCAAGGATTTGCTGGCTTCCCGTGAGATTGAGAACATCTTTGAGAACTCCGACTTCGTTTACCTTCTGAACCAGGCAAGCGGCGACCGGCAGATTTTGTCCAAGGCGCTGAACATCTCGCCCAGCCAGCAGAACTACATCACCAATTCCAACGCCGGTGAAGGTTTGATCTTCTACGGCTCCACCATCGTCCCCTTCAAGGATGACTTCCCGAAGGACACGATGCTCTATCGTTATATGACCACCAAACCCGAAGAAACCTTGCAGAATTAAGGAGGACTACCTTTATGAAAAAGAATATGAATGAGAACTTTGAGATCACCGTTGACGAGATGACCGAGATTTTCGGCGATACGCCGGTTGAGATGAGCTTCCGCGAGGTCAAGGAAGGCATGGACAGCTTCTTTGGCCTGATGGGGCTGACCGTGGAGCTGGTCAACCTGATCCGCAAGGAGGACGAGCTGAAAAAGCACCACCGCGCTTACCTCCATGTCCGCGAGGAAATCGCCAAGTGCGCCAATGAGGCGACGGAGGTTATCGCCGGTATTCTCGACTCCATTCAGGAGAAAGAGCACATCTACCGTGTGTCCGGTACTCCTTCCGCCTTTGATATGGATGAGGAAGACGAGGATGAGGACGATTTTGTCACCATCCCCAAGGAGAAGTACTACAGCATGATTGAGGATCTGCTGACGATGGCCGAGCTGATCGACATGGTATCGGATATGCGCACCAAGGATGTCCGCGCCATTCAGGAGTTTGGCAAGTTCATCCCCGCTTATGCCGCCTATGAGCGCAATCGTCTTTCCCTGTACCGCGAAGCGGCGAAGGAGGCCGAGTCCATCATCGACCGCTGGGAGGATGAGCTGGACGAGGACGAGGACTACGAGCCGGACGAGTATTTCTCCGACTGATTGCGCATCAAGTCTCGCAGAAAGGAGGGAGTCCCCATACAGCTTGATCACATTTACACCGGCGATTGTCTCGAAGTCCTCAAAACGCTGCCCGATGAAAGCGTCCATTGCTGCATCACCTCCCCGCCGTATTACGCGCTGCGCGATTACGGTGTGGACGGGCAGATCGGCAGAGAGGCAACGCCAAAGGAATACATCTCGCGCCTGACGGAAGTGTTCGCCGAAGTCAGGCGCGTACTGCGCTCAGACGGGACGCTCTGGCTTAACATCTCCGACACCTATGCCGGGAAAGGCAATCAGGGCGGCTATGTGGACGCAAAAAATCCCAAGGGCAGAAACGGTCAGGCTGTGGCTCTCAACTACAAGGTTGAGGGCTGCAAGCCCAAGGATATGATCGGTATTCCGTGGATGCTGGCCTTTTCGCTCCGCGACTCCGGCTGGTATCTGCGCAACGACATCATCTGGATGAAAGAAAACCCGATGCCGGAAAGCGTCAAAGACCGCTGCGCCCGCTGCTATGAACACATCTTCCTGTTCTCAAAGTCACGGAAGTATTTCTTTGACTACCGGGCAATCTCCGAGCCGATTGCTCCCGGAACGGCAAGTAGGCTCAAGCGTGGGGTCAAGGGAAGCAACAAATACAGGGTGCCTATCCCCGGACAGGCAAAGCAGCAAACCATCAATCTTTACCGGGAACATGGCGAGATCACAGATGACATGATAAACCCGCTGCGTAACAAGCGGGATGTCTGGATTATCAACACCGTCCCCTTCAAAGGCGGTCACTATGCCGCATACCCGCCTAAACTGGTTGAAACCTGTCTGCTTGCCGGATGCCCGAAAGACGGCGTTGTCCTTGATCCCTTCATGGGAAGCGGCACAACCGGCATGGTCGCAAAGCAGCTTGACCGTCACTATGTCGGGATCGAGTTAAACCCTGAATACAAGGAACTTGCCGAGGCGCGGATTGGAGGTGAAATCTGATGCCTCATGATGAATTGAAGCCCAAAGACCGGGTTGTCCTGCGGATGACCAGAGACGGGGCTGTGGAGGAAAACCTTACGGAAGGCACTTCGGAAAAGGTGTCTATGCGCCTTGAGGATGCGCAGCTTGTCGCGCCCCATGACATGGAAACCGGCGATCTGGCCGAAGAGGTCAGGAAGCGGCGACAGCTCCGCCCGGATGAGCTGGAAGACGCAGAGAGTCAGGCTCAGTCCGAAACACAGTCCGCAGATGCGGCGCAAGAGTACAAGCCGGGCGATCTGCCCGTCAGCGATGATCCCACATCTCACGCTCTGCACTCTGAGACATACCGCGCCCATTCCGTTGACTACGGAAAAGCATTTGCCGATACCGCTGTTACCGGTAAGGTCAGCAGACCTCGTGCCGAACGGCAGATTGACGGCGAAGCCGTTTTGGAAAGAGCGGCTGAAACCTCCGCAGAGATACCGGATCTTGGCAGCGATGCCCCAGCTCCCAGACGGATTGAGCGTTTGGAGCGCATATCCCAGAAGGCGCATGAGCGTCTGGATGCCGCCCGTGAGAAACTGCCCACCAAAAAGGTTCTGAAAAAAGAGCGCGTCTTTGACGAGGAAACGGGCAAAGGCAAAACCCGCCTCTACTTTGAAGACGAGCTGAAAGTTTCCAAAGGACAGAGCAAATTGCAGTTTGAGGCAGACAAGACCGTCCGCAAGGTCGGCGATACTCTTGCCTCTGGCATTCACGGCAAAATCCATGAGGTGGAGCAGGAAAACTCCGGCGTGGAAGCCGCCCACAAGACAGAGATTGCCGCCGAGTCCGTTGTCCACCACTACAAGCATCATACAGAGCGCAGTGCAAACAAGCCTTTCGAGAAGGTGTCCAAGCTGGAACAGAAGGCCGAGGCCGCTGACCGGAAGCTCCATTTTGAGAAGACGGTTGCCGAAAATCCTGAGATGAAGACTTCCCGTGCCAATATGAACAAGCATTACCAGAAGCAGCACATCAAGAAGGAATACGCTGCGGCTCGCAAGGCCGGGGCGCAAACAGCCTCCACCGCCACCAAGTCCACCGGTAAAACCATCCGTGAGAAAGCGTCGGATAAGGTCAAGGACTTTATCTCCAAGAACAAAAAAGTCTTTGCGTGGCTGGGAGCTGGCTTGATGATTCTGATCCTGCTGTCCGCCGGGATTAGCTCCTGCACGGCAATGTTCACCTCTACTACCTCGTCTGTCATCGCCACTTCCTACCTCAGTGAGGACGATGCCATGACCGGCGCGGAGGCGCAGTATTGTCAGATGGAGGCGGAGCTGCAATCGTATCTGGATAACTACGAAAGCACACACGACTACGACGAGTACCACTTTGACCTTGACGCGATTGAGCACGATCCCTATGTGCTCATTTCCATTCTCTCAGCTTTCAATGAGGGAGAATTCACGCTGGACGAAGTACAGGGGCTTCTTCAAACGCTCTTTGACCGGCAATACATCCTCACTGAGGATGTGGAGGTTGAGGTGCGTTACCGGACCGAGACCCGGACAGGGACAACGACTGTCACCGATCCCGAAACCGGTGAAACCAGCACGGAAACTTACACTTATGAGGTCGAAGTCCCGTACAACTACTACATCTGTACCGTTACGCTGGAAAACTTTGACCTTTCCCATTTGCCTGTGTACATCATGAATGAAGACCAGCTCTCTATGTACTCAGCCTATATGTCAACGCTGGGCAACCGCGAGGATTTGTTCCCCGGCTCCGGCTATGTGGACAAGTACATTGAAAACCCACCCGATGACTACACGGTCAATGCGGAGTATCTGACGGACGAGAAGTTCGCAACTCTCATCGCAGAGGCAGAAAAATATCTCGGCTACCCGTATGTTTGGGGCGGCTCAAATCCGTCCACTTCCTTTGACTGTTCGGGATTCGTCAGTTATGTCCTCACCTACAGCGGTCTTGTCAACACCGGGCGGCTGGGTGCGCAGGGGCTTTACAATGTCTGTTCGCCTGTTTCCAGCGCCGATGTGAAGCCGGGGGATCTTGTCTTCTTTGTCGGCACATACGACACACCGGGCGTTTCCCATGTGGGAATCTATGTGGGCGACAATGTGATGTTGCACTGCGGCGATCCCATCCAGTACACATCCATCAACACTTCCTATTGGCAGTCTCACTTTTATGCCTTTGGAAGACCCAACTACTAAGCGAAAGGAGCGTTTTTATGAACCCGAAATATCAGAAGGTTTGCGCGGAAATCGCCAAAACCGAGAAGAAGGTCGAGGACCTGCAGGGGCAACTCAAGGAACTGTACGACAAGAAAACCGAGCTGGAAAACCTTGAAATCGTCAACACCGTCCGTGCAATGGTCATGGACAAGGATCAGATCATGGCATTCCTTGCCGCGATGAAGGACAGCAAGGCGGAAAAGCCTACCACTACCCAGCAGGAGGTGACGGACAATGACTAAGAGAAAAGGAATCCGCCTTTTGGCGGCACTTGCACTGTGCTTCACGCTTTGTATCTCGTTCACTGTACCCGCATTCGCCTATGCGGATGATACCGAGCAGGACCTTCCGGTCACGGAGGCGACCCAGCCCGAGGCAACACCGGAAACCGCAGCACCCGAAGAGCCTGAACCGTATGAGAGCGAGCCGATTGACGGTGAAGGCAACGCTTATACCCGTGATCTGCTCTATGACAAGGCGACGAATAAGCAGTTCATCACAGTACAGACCAAGACCGGCAACACCTTCTATGTCGTGATCGATTACGATGCGCCCATCAACGAGGAAGAGGAACAGTATCAGACCTATTTCCTCAACATGGTGGACGAGGCCGATCTGCTTGCCCTGTTGGATGAGGAAACGGCATCTTCGCTTACTACCTGTAACTGCGATACCCGCTGCGAGGCCGGAGCTGTCAATACGGAATGCCCTGTCTGCAAAACAAACATGAGCGAGTGTACCGGCGCTGTGCCTGAGCCGGAAGAGCCGGTCGAGGACGCGGAGGTCGAAACGCCCGAAGAGCCGGAAAGCTCTTCCCCGAACATTGCCCTGATCATCGGTATCATCGCACTGGTCGGCATCGGCGGTGGTGCATATTACTACATCAAGTTCGTTCGCGGTAAGAAGCAGAAGGACGAGGATCTGGATTTCTTCGATGACGAGGGCTATGAGGAAGAGCCGTATATCAA
>DXUR01000380.1 GCA_019417795.1 Clostridiales bacterium
GCGCTTTCGCCCTAAGTCATCTGATACACAGCCTCATCAGCGGCTGTCTGCGCATTTTCTCAAAGACGCTTGGGTAACTTCGAAGGTCCTTACATCTTCTCTGGGGCATCCACGCCGATGAGCTTCAGGCCGTTCTTCAGCACCATGCGGGTATCGTCCGCCAGCTTGAGACGGGCGGCAGCTACCTGAGGCTCCTCGCCCCGGATGCGGCAGGCGGTATAGAACCGGTGGAAGCAGGCCGCCAGCTCCTGCAGGCAGCGGTTGATGTGGCTGGGGTCATAATCCCGTGCCGCCAGCTTGATCTCCTCGCAGTACTGAGCGATCTGCTTGATGAGGGCCTTTTCTGCTTCGCCGGACAGCAGGCTCAGGTCGGCGGTCTCCGGCACGGTCACGCCGTCAGTCTCCAAGGCCCGCAGCAGGGAGCAGATCCGGGCGTGGGCATACTCTACATAATAGATGGGGTTCTCGCTGTCCTCCCGGACGGCCAAACCCAGGTCGAATTCCATCTGCGTGTCGGGCTTGGCGTTAAAATACCAGCGGGCAGCGTCCACGCTGACCTCGTCTAGCAGATCGTGGAGGGAGATGGCCTTGCCGGTACGCTTGGACATCCGGACCACCTCGCCGTCCCGCAGCAGCTTCACCAGCTGCATGAGCACGATATCCAGCCGCTCGGAGCCATTGAGGCCCAGCGCGTCCAGCGCGCCCTTCAGGCGGGCCACATGGCCGTGATGGTCGGCGCCCCAGATGTTGATGACCTTGTCGAAGCCGCGGACGGCGAACTTGTTGCGGTGATAGGCGATGTCCGCGGCGAAGTAGGTGTAGAAGCCGTTGGCCCGGCGGAGCACGTCATCCTTCAGATCCAGCTTTTCAATGTCCGCTTCCTTTTTGCCCTGCTTGCGGAAGTGATCCCGCAGAATATCGGCCGTCTTCAGCCACAGAGCGCCGTCCTTTTCGTAGGTCCAGCCCTTTTCCGTCAGCAGGTCCACAGTCTCGGCTACATAGCCGCTCTCGTGGAGGGTAGACTCGTAGAACCAGGTATCGTAATGGATCTTATAGCGCTCCAGATCCGTCTTCATGCGGGGCAGGTTCACAGAAAGGCCGAACTGCGCCAGCGCGTCCTGCCGCTCCTGCTCGGAGGCATTCAGCAGGCTGTCGCCGTGCTCGTCATAATAGGCCTTGGCCAGTTCCTTGATGTCCTCGCCCTGATAGCCATCCTCCGGGAAGGCGATGGAATCCTCGCCATTGATAAGCTGGAGGTAGCGAACCTCGATGGAACGGGCAAACTTGTCGATCTGGTGTCCGGCGTCATTGACGTAGAACTCTCTGGACACATCCGCGCCGCAGGCGGCGAGGACGGAGGCCAGAGTATCACCCAGCACGCCGCCCCGGGCGTTGCCCATGTGCATGGGTCCGGTGGGGTTGGCGGAGACGAACTCCACCATGATCTTCTGACCCTTGAGACTGTCATTGGTGCCGTAGACGTCCTTCTCCGTTTCCACGGCGTTCATGACGCCGGCATACCACTGGTCTCCCAGACGGAAGTTCAGAAAGCCGGGGCCAGCGATCTCCGCAGAGGTAAAGTAGGTGCCGGTGAGATCCATGTGATCCAACAGCGCCTGAGCGATCACGCGGGGCGGTTTGCCCAGTGCCTTGGCGGCAGCCAGAGCAAAGGTGGTGGTATAGTCGCCGTTGGCGGTATCCTTGGGGATCTCTACGGGGGCGGTCTTGACCTCTGCCTCCGGCAGAGTGCCGTCCGCAGCAGCCGCCTTGTAGGCTGCCATTGCCAGCGCCGCAGCCTGGTCCTTCGCGTTTTGGATCATATTCGTCATATCGTTAAACCCTTTCTTCGGTTAAATTTGTCATTTATTTCCGCCGGACCCGGATCTTGAAGCAGTTCCGCCCGGTAACCACGTGTTCTACCGCAATGGAATACTTGATCTCCATGAGTCCGCCCCGCTCCGTCAGGTTATGGAGCAGGCGGCTGGTCTGAATATCCACGGACAGTTCACCGTACGGCGTTTCATACAGGGAGGTGTGCTGCCGCCCCTCCTCAAACACCATCTGTGAGTTGACGCTGCCGCTGCGCCGCAGGATCACCCGGCCGGGGCCGATCTCAAAGGTGGTGAGAGTCCCCTCCATGCCGGTAAGCTCTGTCTCCTGATAGCTCAGAAGGAAGCCGTCCTCCGTCTGTTCCAGTGTCCCCTCCGTCATCAGCTCCGTGGCGTTGGGGTCCACATCATCAAAATACTGTTCTCCCCGGACGGAGATCATCACCGGGAGCTTTTCTTGTTCAATACTGTTCAATGTCGATCCTCTCCGCCCCCCGGCTCAGGGGTTCTTCCAAAAATACCGCCGCCAGCTTCTCAAAATCCTCCGGCCGGTCGCTGACATAAAAGCGGGTTTCGCCCTGCTGCCGGTCCGTAAGCTGGCCCTCCGCCGCAAGCTGCTGCCGCAGTGCCCGGGCCGAGGCCGCGCCGGAGTCGATCAGGGTGACGCCGGGGCCGCAGATCTCCCCGATGATGTCTTTCAGCAAGGGGTAATGAGTGCAGCCCAGAATCAGTGTATCCACGCCGGCTTCTATCAGCGGCGTCAGGTATTCCCGGGCCACCGTCTCGATGACTACATCCCCCTGCCGAAACCGGCCGTTCTCCACCAGCGGGACAAACAGCGGGCAGGGCTGGCTGACCACCTGCACATCGGCGTCCAGACCCTTCAGAGTTCGTTCGTAAGCTCCGGAGCGAGCGGAGGCCAATGTGGCGATCATGCCGATCTTTTTATTTTTTGTGACAGCCAGCGCCTCCCGGCAAGAGGGCTCCACCACGCCCAACACAGGCAGATCATTTTCCTTCCGCAAAGTATCCAGAGAGGTGGAGGTCTCTGTGCCGCAGGCGATCAGAACCGCCTTCAGGTCAAAGGACCGGAGAAAGGCGATGTCCTGACGGGCATATTTCAAAAGGGTCTCCCGGGAACGTCCGCCGTATGGCACCCGGGCAGTATCTCCAAAATAGATGAGATCCTCTCCCGGCAGCAGACGCCGCAGGGCCTTCACCGCTGTCAGTCCGCCCAACCCGGAATCAAATACCCCGATAGGACGGTTATCCATACCGCTCGCCTCCTTTTTTCCAGGGTGTTCGTTCAGAAAGTATATTATACAATAGCCTCTTCCGCTGTGCAAGGGCAAAAGCGCCGTTTTTCGCAGTTGAAATTTGCCGGACGGCGGTTTTTTCGGTTCTGGAGACAGATTTTTGGCTTTTTGCCCGCTTTTTCAGGTAGCATTTTCAGATGGGTTCTGCTATAATACCCTCCATCAAAGGGATATGGGAGGTGGCTCCTTATGAAGCTCGAATTAACAGATCAGGAATTCCGGTATCTGCTGGATCTGGTATACATAGGAAACTGGGTGCTGAATTCCACCCGAGGTGATGACCGTATCGAGGAATACGATCAGGTGGAGGGCAAGGTCTTCTCCCACTGCGTTCCTCAGGGGATGCCCAAGCTGGTGGAGCGGTACCGGGGCAGTCTTATCCCCTCCCGCGCCTTTGCCGACGGCGGCATCCACGAGGCCATCGAGCAGTATGAGGATACGATCTTCTACGAGCTGCTGGCGGAGGAGCTGGCCCTGCGGGATCTGGACGGTCAGCCCCTGACCCGGGAGAATTACGACGCACTCATGGCGCGGATCGACGCCTATCTCTCTGAATTCGATGAGCACGGCACTGACCGGGTGACTGTGGATCTGGACGAAGGATAGTAAAAAGAGATCGAATTCCTTTTTTGTCCTTGACATGATGCCGGGGTCAAAACAAGCCTTTTATGTATGACCAATGGCAAAGAGCTGG
>DXUR01000381.1 GCA_019417795.1 Clostridiales bacterium
CATCCTCATAACGCATCTCAAAACTTTCGTCACTGTCGCCGGTGGAGGCCACAAAAGTCAAATATTCCGCAGCAGAACTGCGAAGCGCCAATTCTTTTTTCTTGGAGTTCTTGTCCATTTTGTTGCCGTCCCCCTTTTATTTGCTCACCTCGACACGGCGTAGTTTTCCACATTTCAAGACATATAGAAAACTACGCCGTTCATCTCATCAACAGACAATATTACGCCCCAACGACGCACTTTGTCTCTTCGATAATCCTGTCCTTGAGCTGTATAGCATCCCGAATGGCCAACTTTTCCTGTACCCGGATATACTGTTCCATGTAGCTATAATCTGGCTGCCCCTCTGCCGTAACAGGAAGTAAAATGCTGTCATTTTCTACTTTATTTTCCCACCGCGGCGGTCTCTCACGGGAATATTTCGGGTAAAGAACTTTGTTCAATACACTCGCAAGATATAGATTTGTCCGATAGGAAACCTCGACATTTTCCAGCCTAATAAAATAGGAGTGGCTGTATACTCCGGCCTCTTCCGGTTGAGCATAAACAAGGCCGGCCGAAACCGCACCATCAGCTATAATGGAAATCGCATTTGTATAGGTGCGGAAATCACCTTTCTTGCCCCAGTACATAATACCATTGTCCCCGAGCTTGGCGCAAGTCAGCGGTATACAATATTCCTCACTACGCGCTTTCCTTGCAGAACCAATTTTCTTTCCGGTACCAATATACCCGCCTTTCAGCGGGACAAACAAATCTCCAATACTGAAGGGCTTAAATGTAGCCTTCTTATTCAGCGTTTCCTGATCTTCGGTCGTCAGCTTGTAGTCATCCAATCCAGCAGCCAGGAGATACTGCTCCAGCACGCTGATTCGTTCCTGCTCCAGCACGCTGATTCGTTCCTGCATATACTCCCAGTCCGGCGTTCCTTCATCTGTGACCGGGAGAAAAATCTCATCGTTCTCAACCTTGCCTGTCCATGTTGCCTTATCCGCTCTCGAATATTTTGTATCATGGATTGCCTTTTCGACCGCAGTTTTAAGATAAAGACACAGCTCCATCGACATATGCGGCATTACAGATTTTTTGAGTGCTATCAAATAAGCGTCGGTGAAAACTCCAATCAGCGGCTGTGCATAAACCGTGCCAACCGTAGGCGGACCGTTATAAACAACAGAAAGGACATTTTCATAGTGAACAAAGTCAGAAGGCCGACCATAGTACATGATCCCATTGTCGCCCCACTTACAATTGATTAACGGCAATGAAAACTCTTCTGTTCTTTCCTTAGAGACATTGTCCTGTTTGCGGCCAGCCCCAATATATGGAGCATTTAATTTTTCGAACAAAGCCCCTATTCGGAATGCCTTATACTCCATATCCACCGTCCCCTTTAATTGCTTGGGAAACCTTCCACGCCAGATAGTCCGCCACAGTTTTCCGGAAGTCCTCCTCCGTAGGCATGGTATCGATCACCTTGTGCTGGGCAAAGGTCCAGTCGTTGCCATTTAGCGATACGGTATCCCGAATCACAAGGCCGTTTTCTTCCGTATAGTATTGAGTCCTGGGCTTTTTACCCAGCACAATGGCCTCCACCTCGGCATACCGCTCAGCAGCGTGATCGGCATCCCGCAAATTGACCTCCTGGCTGGATTTTTTGCGATTTTGCCGGGCATAACCGTCGTTGCTAAAATCAATAAAGATTACCATGTCGTCCACCTCGTGGGGACGGGCGACCTGGAACACATAGATAGCCGTCTGAACGCTGGACTTTCCGCAGAAGATATCACTCATGTGGACACTGGCACAAAGGGTGTTTTTCTCCAATATCTTTTTCGTATAGGGCAAGCCGTTTCCACTGCCCGCATTTTCCTGGATCAGAATGCAGGCGTAGCCGGAGGTCATCTTTTCCAGCGCCTCTTGCACAAAGTTGAAGCCCTTGCCATCCGCAGAGTAGGGAGGGTTCAGAAGAAATACTGTGGCAGGAAACTTTCCGGTCTCATTGTTGTAATCATGACCATCGCCATTATAAATGTTGGATGAGCCGTCCCCCATCAAGATCATGTTCAGCACAGCCAGGATATAAATATTACCGAGGATTTCCACGCCCAAAAGCTGATGCTCCTTGATGTTGGTGATTTTCTTCTCTAACTCTTTTTGATCGTGGATTTTTGCCTGCGCATCTTTTATCATGATGTCCATAGCCGACACAAGAAATCCAGCAGAACCCATAGCTCGATCCCACACGAAAGAGTCCATATTAGTGCGGGCCAGCTTCGCCATCAGCGTTGTTACATAGCGTGGCGTGAGCACAACATCATTCTCTCTGTCATTTTCGATATGTACCCAGTCTCCCAAAGAGTTGAGAATTTTCCCAGTAAAATCAAGGTGCAGATTGCTCTCCAAACAAGGGATGATATCCTGCTTCACCTGCTTAAACAGGCTTTTGAGGATGCTCTCGCCATTTACCGGTCTCCACAGGGTTTCCTTTTTAAACACTGGCTGCAAAAGGTCTAAAATCATGCGTATCTTATCGTCGCCACATTTCTTCTTTTTCAGGAAAGAGCGGATTCGGGTAATAATGATCGTACTGTCGTTGTCCTCCTGATCGTCATTACCAGTAAACTGATTTACGTCCAGCGGTGCCACACCCTTGGTAGTCAATCCGACCATGATCAGACCGCAGAATAGGTACAGTTTCTCATTCGTGGTCAGCGCTGTCCGCAGCTTGGGATCATCGTATAGACTTTGGTGAATCGACTTAATTTTCGTTTCCAACGCAGTCTCTGTCCGCTGTCTCAAATCTTCCAATTCCTTCTCGGTCAGCGTCATTTTGTCCAGCATTGCAAAAAATCTATCCAGATTGTCCGCCTTCAACAGCGACCATTCCTTATCCAGTTCTGGAATATGCTTAGGGACACGATTATTCTTTTCGGAGATATAATACGCCCTGCATTCCGCATCCTGAACAGAGCCATCGGCGTTCATCTGTGTTCCGTTAATACCGATGGCGATCACTTCAGTGTAACCTCTGCTGTCCAAGATGGCGTTGGCGTAGTGGACAGCTCCGTTCACGGCGTAATTCATAATGCTGGAATAATTGGCGTCGCCAGCGTGATGCTGTATCGTGCCGTCCTTGCGCTTACTGTCTTTCTCATAATAGGTGATAAGCTCGATCTGCCCGGACTTCGAGATCTTTTCCAATCGATTCTTTAACCCCTTGGCTTCAATCATAACAGGAATTCGGCGGGCGGTCTTATTTTCCAAAAGAAGCTGAATATCGGGGTAATTATTTCCAGAGCCACCAGATTTGGAGTCCGCAGACCGCAGAGCATCTGTAATGGTTCGATTAATGCTCTCCGTTTTTCCATAGTGCCTGATTCCTAACTCATCCAGTATCTTCTTGTAATGCTCCTCAACTTTTTCCTCAATGCTCGCCATGGTCGCTCACCTCCTGTTGCTGCTCTATATGCTCTTTCAGCCATTCACGGATCAACGCAGATGCCGTGGTATCCTCATCCAGAGCAAGTTGTTTTAATGCTTTTCGCTCCTCCCGCGTCATTGTAATGGTTATATTGACCATATTTCTGTCGCTCATTGCAGCTCACTCCCATCCTCTTGTGTATCTGTGTAATAGTGTAGCACAGAGAAATAGCCTTTGCAAGAACGGCTTTTAAGCGACAAGCCCGCTAATTACAGGTACTTCCAACCGCCGGTATCTCCATGTTGCTGTTCTGCGCATTAACAATTCCGTTGCCCTAACGCCAAGCGAAGGTTCAATCTCACAGCTTTCCGGTGAGATTTACACCCATGTGTGGCCCTGTCTCTTATACACAT
>DXUR01000382.1 GCA_019417795.1 Clostridiales bacterium
TATGCAGGGTGGTACGATCGGCCTACTCAGGTCTTGAATAATGCTGCTATCGAAGCCTGGAACCAGCGTATCGAAAAGGAGACGACTAACGATGCCGGCAATGGGGGTCTTAAACAAGAAACCTAATACCGTTTGTTGTTGATAGCAAAAAAAAGAGCGTAGGTGAAAACCCTACGCTCTTATAGCTTTAGATTTCTTCGCCATTATCATTTCTGAGAAATCTTCCTTCAAAATGACAGTCCAGTGCATTGGCGATCTCTGCTAATTCCTTTTCACTGAAATTATCACGTCTGAATTTACCACTAAGATTTTGAGAAGTACAGTTAAGCCGCGACGCTAATTCCTTCAAAGTCATGTTACGCTTGATAAGTGCGATTTTGATTTTCTCGGCCATTGCCATACTAACACCTCACAATCTTTGCTAAATCATTATAAATTTCTAAAGCACAAAAATCAATAGACAGTTTTCAAAGTAACCTATTAGCGATTTTATCGCTTGACTTTAGAAACCCCTCAAGATATTATGTAACTGTAGACTTACCATCGAAACAAAGGAGGATGATAAGTATGGCTGGCTTAAAACGAACAGACAACAAAGGTCGTATCTTAAAAGACGGCGAAACCCAAAGGAAAGACGGTACCTACCGTTTTACTTACACCGACGCAGATGGTGTTCGGCATGACGTGTATAGCAAACGGCTGGTTCCAACTGACCGCCTCCCTCCGGGCTGTAAAGATGATCTTAGCCTGAGAGAAAAGGAGCGCAAGATCAACCGTGATCTGGAAGACGGCATCAAGGCCGCAGTCGAAAACAAGGCTACGCTCAATGATCTGTTCGAGCTGTATATGGCAAACAAGCCCGAGCTGAAAGATACCACTCGTAGCAATTACCTCTATATGTATAACAAGTATGTGAGGAATGATATTGGCAAGAAAAAGATAGCCAGTATCAAATATTCAGATGTCAAGGCTTTCTATAACAAGCTCATCAAAGAGAAGGGCTTTAAGCCTAACTCTATGGAAATTATTCACACTATCATTCACCCCGTATTTACTCTGGCCGTCCGTGATAACTACATCCGTATCAACCCGGCTACCGGAGCGATGGCGGAAATCAAAAAGAGCCACAACTGGGAGAAGCCAAAGCGTCACGCGCTGACCATCGCAGAACAGACGGCATTTATTGACTATATGAGAAATCACAAGGTTTATAATCATTGGCTCCCCTTGTTCACTGTCTTGCTTGGTACTGGATGCCGTATCGGTGAAGCCATTGGTCTGCGCTGGGAAGACTGCGACTTTGACGAAGGGATCATCAGTATCAACCACAATATGGTCTACCGAAAGTATGAGGAAGACGAAAAGGCACGGTTCCATATCGTAACACCAAAAACAAGCGCCGGCGTCCGTATTGTGCCTATGTTGTCAGAGGTCAAAGCCGCTCTGCAAGCAGAATGGGAAACACAAAAGATAGTCGGGTTCAATGAGTCCGTTGTCGATGGGTATACTGGCTTCATCTTCCAAAACCGCTACGGCGATCCTCTCTCTCCTCATAGTGTCAACCGAGCTATTGACCGTATTTGTGCCGCCTACATCGAAGATGAAACGGTGCTGGCCGATCAAGAGGGGCGAGATCCTGTATTGATTCGTCACTTTTCTGCTCATAATCTGCGTCATACTTTCTGTACGCGGTTTTGTGAAAACGAGCGGAATATCAAAGTTATTCAGGAAATCATGGGCCATGCCGATATTGAAACTACCATGAACATCTATGCCGAAGCTACAAAGGAAAAGAAGAAAGAATCTTTCTCCAACCTCGAAGGAAAAATCAAGATCTCTTGAGGAGGATTTCAATGGGAAAGCTGATAGACCTTACCGACCGTACATTTGATATGCTGACCGTTATAAAAAGGGTTGAGGACAGAAAACCAGGCCGTCCTATGTGGTTGTGCCAGTGTGAGTGCGGCAATACCATTGTCGTGTCCTCTACAAATCTGCTACGAACCAATAGTACAAAATCATGCGGCTGTCTTCGGCATACTCCCTCTCCCACCCTCATTGATTTGAGGGGCAAAACATTTGGCAAGTTGAAAGTAATAGAGAAAGACCCAGACTCAAAACCAGGTAAAGCGAAATTGATCTGCGAATGCAAATGCGGAAATATCGTATCTGTCCTCTCCGATAGTCTCCGCAATGGAAAAACCAGATCCTGCGGTTGCACCCGATCTCAAATTAAGCATGACCTTACAAATCAGACGTTCGGTTTTCTTAATGTAATCGAGCCGGTAAAAAACGAGAGGATCAAAGGTAATGAAACTCGCTGGAAATGCCTCTGCCAGAATTGTGGACGCACCGTTGAGGTTAGCAGCTATTGGTTGAGGCATAGCGATCCCTATGGACACTGTAAATGCACCAGATTTAACAAACCTTTGTAAAAGCCATTTACAACCCCTCTGAGCGCTTCAAATCTTAAAGGTGAAACCACCCTCGAACATTTTAATCGCCGCTCCTGCGTTGCCCAGCGGCTCCGCTGGCAAAAAAATAGGGTACAGAAATCCATTGCGGAAATCTGTACCCTATCTTTATTCTCTTATCAAAAAAAACAGGGAGTCAGCCCGTAGGCCAACCCCCTGGTAAAAGAACCAACATTCGATTAGTCGCAACTTTGTCAATATAGATACTTCACAAGATCATCAGAAAGAAAATCTTTGATAACCAATGGAGGCTTTTTATCTTTATCAGCGTATGTCATTGTAGAATACTTGTCCACAGAAGCATCCTTAGAAAAGATAAAATCAATGAACTCCGCGTCAGCGCTACTCTCAATCGCTTTATCCTTCACGCGCAATGTTCTGGGTAAAAACCAATCGTTTATCTTATTTCCTTCCAAATCAAGATTCTCAGACAAACCAATCGTAAAATCTAAATTGGTTACACCGATTTTGTAAGTAAGGGTGACAGTCTTCATATCTTTTACAACGCATACAACATTATTTGTCAGTGCGGGCAACATCGTCAAGCACGGAAGTTTTCTCTTCGCACCTCTGTATGTATGCTCCCTGTCATAGAAGATCTGACCAGCAGACAGCATTGAACTTTTTGCTTTGTCATAAAATTCTTGAGCACTGATAGAAGAATTTACGCCAGTCAAGTGCCTGAAGCGATCTGTCGGAAAAACTACTTCAAAGTAAGATTCTCCATACACATATAAGAAAACTCTACCAGCGAGTTTGTCCCGATACACTTCTGAGGCAGTTATGATTTGCTTGCGGATCTGTTCGTCCTTGATATTTTTTGTATCCATATCTCTGCCTCTTTCGACAAACATAATCATAGAAAAGGAGGAATAGCCAACGCTATTCCTCCTTAGCTGCTTGAGTAGAGAGTTTTCTGCTGGTTGTCAGCCGCGACGCCCAGTTAAAGCGTCTATTGGTGCGGAAATAATTAAGTCCCCCGCATGGACTACAGCAGTTAATTCCCGCTGCCGGACGCGACACCCAGTTAAGATGTCATTCGGCGTGGGTTTTTATCCTGTCCCACTCCCAGCACAACTTTTTACGGTGCTCTCACACCGGAAACATTACTGTTTCTATTATCATTATAGGCGGATTTCTCTGTTTTGTCAACAGGAAACTTCATCCACATAATGCGCCATTTTTTGGCCCCCACCGGGGTAAAACCGCGGTATGTTCGGCAAATGTGGTAAAGCTGTGGTAAAATGAAAATCGCTTCTCAAATGCTACAGCTTTTTGTTCTCAAAACAGGCATCTTTCCTTGTTTTTAGCCCATTTCAGAACATTTTTCAAGTATTACTCTCCGAGAGGCTTCATTGT
>DXUR01000383.1 GCA_019417795.1 Clostridiales bacterium
AAGTCTGCTCGTCCAGTATTTCTTTGAACTGACCGCCATAGGCGGCAGGATCATCTGTGGCTTTTTCCAGCAGTGTTTGAAATTGCTGCTCCAGCTCTCTCAGCCTGCGTTCAATGTCTCCAAGGCTCATTGTGCCGCCGGGAAATGGGATGATCTCCGTTTCCATGGCATCTGTGATCTGCCGGATCAGGCTATTCTTGTCGGCCATGGCCGTGTTTAGGGCTGCGAGGATCGCTTGCTGGAGTGGTGCTTCATCCAGTGTGGGCGAGTTATGGCAGTATTTCTTGCCGTAGTCTAATCGGCTCACACAGCGCCACACGACTCGTTTTTCCCCGTTTCGTGTCCATGTGCAGCGGCGATACAGGGTCCCGCACTCACCGCAGACCAACCGCTCCGAGAGCGCATACTTGCTGGCGTAGGAGGCCATCCCTGTGACTGCGTTTTTAGAAGGACTCTTTGCTGCATTCCGCCGTGCCATCTCCGCCTGTACGGCATCATACTTTTCACGGCTGACAATGCCCTCGTGGTGATTTTCAATGAGGTACATGGGAAGCTGGCCTGTATTCTTGATGGCCTTGCGGTTGATAAAGTCCTGCCGGAAGGTCTTCTGCATCAGCACATCGCCGCAGTATTTTTCATTTTGCAGGATGCTGCGGATGCGGGAGAGGGACCACTCCGGGGAATCTTCGAAGCACTTGATGCCTTGCTGTTCCAGTTCATCTTTGATCATCCGCAGGCTGGCCCCGGTGAGATAGCGCTCATAGAGCCATCGGACGATTTCGGCCTGTTCCGGAATGATCTCCGGCTGACCATCCTCACCTTTGCGGTAGCCGTACAGCTTTTTATATTGGATGCTGACCTTTCCGGCTTCCATGGCGCGGCGTTTACCCCATGTGACATTGGCGGAGATAGATTCACTTTCAGACTGGGCGAAGGCACCGGAGAGGGTGATTCGCAGCTCACTGTCCTCCTCCAGAGAATTGATGTTTTCCTTCTCGAAGATGACTGCGATGCCAAGTTGTTTGAGCGCCCGGATATAGTAGAGGCAGTCCACCGTATTGCGGGAGAAGCGGGAGACCGATTTGGTCAGGATGACATCGATTTTCTTCTGGCGGCAGTGCCGGATCATCCGCATGAAGTCCTCACGCTTCTTGGCTGAGGTACCGGTGATGCCCTTGTCTGCAAAGATTCCGGCCATTGTCCATGCGGTGTTGGACATGATTTTATCGGTATAGTACTCTTTTTGCACCTCATAGCTGTTTGCCTGATCCTCCTCTTTAGTAGAAACTCGGCAGTAAGCTGCCACCCGGAGTTGTCTGCGGGCTTCTGCCTGGCGGGTGGCTTCCGGCTTGGCAGGGATTTTAATCACTCTCGGGGCATCCTCTTTCATTGCAGGTCACTCCTTTCTATGACTTGCCCATTTTTTAATCGCAGTTTGACATTTTGGCGGGTCACCAGCACCTCGGATACGGTGCTTTTCAGAAGATCAGCATTCAGTTCTGCCACACATTCGAAGGCGGAGAAGAGACGCCTGAGACGATTTGTTTCGTATTCTTCATTCCCCAGTGCGGCGTATTGCTCTGCCGCAAGCCGGAGGATCAGCACTTTGGCGCTGTCCTCGTCAATTGGCTGTTGTTCCAGAGTATTATCCAGCGCCTCCTGCGTTTTGGAATATGTGACTGGCGTAGGACTGCGCCGATGCTGTATGCGGTCCGGGTAATTTGCGAGACCATTGAGCAGGTAGGTGACACTTTGTTCCACCTGTTCAGATGGCGGTGTACCGCAGAGCCTGCGCAGCACCTTTTGGGCTTCCGTCTTTTTCGGAAGCTGGGGCTTGTTTGAGCGCTTTTCATTTGCCGCGATGAGCTGCTCCTCATCTATGAGCTTGGGATATCCTTTTTCTCCGGTATAGCGTATGTCCGCCAGAATACGGGCGACCATATTTTTGTTCCAGAGCCGTCCCTCATCGTATGGGATATCTTGCTGGCGAAGCGCCTCGGTCAACTCATTTAATGATTCTCCTGCGATATATCGGCGGAAGATCTCCTGTACAAGCCTCGCCTCTGCTTCCTGTATGACGATCTCACCCAGAGCCATCTTGTAGCCAAAGGGCTGCTTCCGGTTTCCCATCACCGCACCGTCCTCTCTATGGACTCCCGCAGCTCCAGCCCATTTTTCAGGCAGAAGCGGACGGAGTCGTTGCTCTCTATGATAATTTTCTCAACGAGTTCACCAAACAGTTCCGCGTCAAAGCTGTCGAGGAATTCCGGCCCACCTTCCAGAAGGTCTATTAAGTCTCGCGTTTGTAGGGCGGTCATGTCGCTCTCGGCATCCATCAGCTTTTCTTTTTCCAGCTTGGCCTGCCGGAGCTGCTTAGTCAGCTCATTGGTTTTGGCTATAAAAATGTCAGGATCAACAAGGCCCTGCTGCTTAAGGAAGGCCAATGTCTGATTCTGACTGGATAGATCTGATATTCTTTTATTCAGGGCAACGATGTCAGGACTCCAGAGCATCCTGCGATTGCAGATCATCTGGAGGTTTGTAAGCATCTGTTCCAGAATGGGGATGCTCTGATGTTTCAGCTTGTAGTATAGGCGGCAGAAGGATTCACATAGGCTTGTTTCGGAAATTGGCATTAACGGGCACTCTTCACGATTCGTATCGTGTCTCATGCAGCACCAATAGTATTTACCTCTTTGCGGTTTCCTTCGCAGTACTGTCCCACAGCACCCACAGATAGCCTTTCTTGAGAGAGGATGAATCGTCTCCGATGGAGACTTCCCATAGTTTTCCTTTCGCATTTGGATAAGTATTTGAACTTTTGTGAAGACTTCTTTCGAAATAATAGGAGGATGAGTCCCTTCTACATAGTACTGCTCACGCGCCCCTGTATTTCTGTGCCGAACCGCAGGAATTGCTTCAGTTGTATAGGTCTTCTGCCATAAAGAATCACCAATATACCGTTCGTTTGTGAGGATGTAGTGGATTCCACCAGCTCGCCATGCTTTATTCTGATTACTAAGTACACCAGCTTTATTTAATTTGTAGGCGATCTGCTCTTTACTGATGCCGTTAAGATACCACTGGAATATTTTGCAGATAATCACGGCCCGTTCAGGATCGATTTCGATTTTTTTGTTTATGATTCTATAGCCATAAGGTGTGGAGGGTGGAAGAAACGTTCCGCTTTCCATCCTGCGCTGATAGCTCCATCGCATATTACCTGAGATGGACTCGCTCTCTTTTTGAGCAAAAGCAGCGTAGATGGCGGTGATGAGTTCACTACTCACATTGACAGTATCGATGCCTTCACGCTCGAAACGGACGTTGACACCCAACTCTTTCAGTTCACGGATATTTTGAAGGCAGTCCTTGGTGTTGCGGGCAAAGCGGGAGATAGATTTGACAAGGATCTGGTCGATCAGGCCCCGACGGCAGTCCGCCATCATCCGCTGGAAATCATCCCGTTTAGTCACCGAAGTTCCGGTGATTCCCTCATCCGCATAGATGTCGACCATGCGCCATTCGGCCTTGCTTGAGATCAGTTCCGTGTAGTAGCGGTTTTGGGCCGCAAAGGAATTGAGTTGATCCTCGGAGTCTGAGCTGACACGAGTGTAGGCTGCGACCCGCAGCCGCACATTTTGAGGCCGCTCCGCAGGCTCGATCTTTATAACACGGGACTGTTTTTCTGCCAGTGCCGTCGCTCCGTCTACCAGCCGCTTTTCATCCATGTCCGCTCACCTCCTTTTTCGCAATACAAACACTACCACAACTGCATCCGAATAGCTACTGAAAGATGAAGAAAATCAGAGAAAAAACATGACTTCAACAC
>DXUR01000384.1 GCA_019417795.1 Clostridiales bacterium
GTATACAGTATCTCCGGTCAGGTGGAGGAGATCCTCAAACAGCAGAACGCTTTGACAGCAGACTATGGAACGGAGCTGGTATCCGCCGATCTGTCCAAAAACGCCGTGACCTTCTCCGTCTACGCCGTCCCCAAAACATACGCGGAGGGTATGCGCGTTGAATTTTCAGTGGACAACGGCCACAACTCCAACAGCAAAACCGTCCTGTCCGAGCCGGATCAGAACGGGCAGCCGGTCAGTGAGAAATTCTCGGCGGAGCTGACCTGCGAACTGACGGATGACATCGCCATCACCGCGGTATTCGTCATGCCGGACGGCACCCGGCAGACCCAGCCCCTGCAAACGTATTCCGGTCTGTATTCCGGCTCCCTGCCGGATGTGCAGAGCCTTGACGATGGCGATCTGCAAGGCCGGGGGCAAATTGAAAACGGCAGCCTGTCCTTCCCGGATGCCATCGAGTTTGCCGTAACTCCAAACAAGGTGCTGGACAACATTCTGATTCCCCGGGCGGAAGTCGTTTCCACCAAGGTGGGCCTGTTCAAAAACCAGCAGCTGATCGCATGGGCGGAGCCTATCAGCGCCGAGGAGCAGACCAGGTACCGAGGCTTTGACAACGCCACCTTCTATCGGCTGGAGCCTCTCTCCTTCCCCTTTGCCGCCGGGGATATTCTGGAATCAGCGGCTGTTCTCACCGATGAATACGGCCGGGAGGTCATCTGCCCTGATTATTTTCCCCTGACGCTGGACAGCGACGGCCAGACCCTTGTATTCCCCGGCAGTACCGGGTCGGATACCGTTGACGCTTACAGCATCGATACGGACATTTCCCACTGGACATTCTAATAAGCTGAAAGCCAGCCCGTAGGGGCTGGCTTTTGACTTCTTTCTTCCACGGTGAGAAAGATTTTCGCAGCTTTTTCATCAGTTTTCAGGGCACTCAGAGCCTCTTCCCATACGCAGAGAACAGCCGCCGCGGAGTTTCCGCAGCGGCTGTTCTGTGATTCAGTTCTCGGTACCGCCCAGATTACGGTGCAGAAGCTGATGGGTCTTGCCCTTCAGCAGGCCCTCGTACAGAGCAAGGACCATGGGGTTCTCGTTGGACTTTTTGATCTGCATGTTGACGTCGGTATCATACAGACCCTTGGCGCGGGCCTTCCGGGTCCGGGGACCGGCGCCGACCGGCTGGCCGCCGCCCATGATACAGCCACGGCGGCAGGCCATGACCTCCACGAAGTCATAGCTGACCTCACCGCTCTGGATGCGCTTGATGAGCTTGTCGGCATTGCCCAGACCGTTGACCACTGCGGCGCGGATCTCCTTGCCCATGTAGTCAAAGGTCAGCTCCTTCAAGCCTTCATCGCCCCGGACGCCGCTGGTGCGGATGCGGTCCATTTCCACCCGGCTGTGGCCGGTCTGAAGGCGGCGGAGCACCGCCTCCGTCACGCCGCCGGTAACGCCAAAGATAACGCCGCCGCCGGAACCGATACCAAAGGGCATATCGGTGGACTCGCCGTCGATATTCTCAAAGCGGATACCGGACTTGCGGATCATGGAGGCCACCTCGGTGGTGGTCAGCACATAGTCCACGTCCTGTCGGCCATTGGTCATGGACTCAGGGCGGAGGATCTCCTCCTTCTTGGCGGTGCAGGGCATGATGGACACCGACACCAGCTTCTTGCCCTGATTGATCTCAGGATTGCGGTAGTATTCCCGGATCACCGCGCCGAACATCTGCTGGGGAGAGCGGCAGGTGGAAATATTGTCCGCCAGTTCCGGATACCGGGTCTCGCAGAACTTGACCCAGGCAGGGCAGCAGGAGGTGAACAGGGGACCCTTGGCGCCGCTGGAGATCCGCTCCAGCAGCTCCTCCGCCTCCTCGATCACGGTGAGGTCCGCGCCGTAGGTAGTGTCATAGACCTCATGGAAGCCCAGACGGTGCAGGGCATTGACCAGCTTGCCCATGACGTTTTCGCCCTTGGGGATGCCGAACTTGTCGCCCAGCGCCACACGGACCGCCGGAGCCACCTGCGCCACCACAATGGTGTTGGGGTCCGCCAGCGCGTCCCAGACCTCATCGATGTTGGTCTTGATGCTGATCGCGCCGGTGGGACACACCACCCGGCACTGGCCGCAGTTGACGCAGTTGGTCTGAGCGATGGTCTTGTTGAAGGCCGGGGTCACCAGTGTGCTGGTGCCGCGGTAGGCAAAGTCGATGGCGTTCACGGACTGGACATTGTCGCACATACGGACGCAGTCGCCGCAGAGGATGCACTTATTGGGGTTGCGGACGATGGCGGGAGAGCTTTCGTCGATGGGGTACTTGGCCTCCCGGTTCTTGAAGCGGATCCGGTCCACGCCCATGCGGTGAGCCAGCTCCAGCAGATGGCACTCGCCGCTTTTCACGCAGGTGGTGCAGTCCCGGTCATGGGCTGCCAGCAGCAGCTCCAGGATCGTCCGGCGGTAGCGCATGAGCCGGGGGGTATTGGTGTAGATCACCATGCCGTCCCGGGGCGGCTCCGCACAGGAGGCAAAGGTCTTGCCCCGGTCATCCTCTACGGTGCACAGACGGCAGGCACCGTAAATGGACAGTTCGGAATGGTAACAAAGGGTCGGTATATCGATCTCCGCATTGCGGATTACGGTCAGAACATTGGGTTCGTTGGTAAATTCCACCCGCTGACCGTCAATGGTCATAAATCCCATAGCAGCATCCTCCTTACTTCTCTACGGTGATCGCGCCGAAGGCACACTGCTCCACGCAGCTTCCGCAGCGGATGCAGGCGTCCTGATCAATGGTGTACGGCGACTTCAGCGTGCCGTGAATGGCCGACGCCGGGCAGTTCCGGGCGCACTTGGAGCAGCCCTTGCACTTGGCGGGGTCGATGCTGTACACCCGAAGCTTGGAGCAGACGCCGGCGGGACAGCGGCGGTCCCGAATGTGGGCCACATACTCGTCCCGGAAGGCGTTGAGGGTGCTGATGACCGGCTTGGGCGCGCTCTTGCCCAGGCCGCACAGGGCGGTATTCTCGATCATATCCGCCAGATCCCGGAGGGTATCCAGATCCTCCATGGTGCCCTGACCGGCCACGATGCGCTCCAGGATCTCCAGCATCCGCTGGGTGCCCTCCCGGCAGGGAACGCACTTGCCGCAGCTTTCACGCTGGGTGAAGCTCATGAAGAACCGGGCCACCTCCACCATGCAGGTGTCCTCGTCCATGACCACCATGCCGCCGGAGCCGATCATGGCGCCGATCTTGGTGAGGGAGTCAAAGTCCATGTGGCGGTCCAGATCCTTTTGGGACAGGCAGCCGCCGGAGGGACCGCCGATCTGGACGGCCTTGAACTTCTTTCCGTTGGGGATACCGCCGCCCACGTCAAACACGATATCACGCAGAGGCGTGCCCATGGGGACCTCAATCAGACCGGTGTTGCACACGTTGCCGGTAAGGGCGAACGCCTTGGTGCCGGGGCTTTCCGGCGTACCGATCCCCCGGTACCACTCCGCGCCGCGCTGAATGATCATGGGCACGTTGGCGTAGGTCTCCACGTTGTTGAGGACCGTGGGCTTCTCCCACAGGCCGTGCTCCACAGTGCGGGGCGGCTTGACGCGGGGCATACCTCGCTTGCCCTCGATGGAGGCGGTCAATGCGCTGCCCTCGCCGCAAACAAAGGCGCCGGCGCCCCGGTTGATATGCAGACGGAAGCAGAAGTCCGTACCCAGAATGTTGTCGCCCAGGAACCCGGCTTCTTCCGCCTGCGCAATGGCCAGCTTCAGGCGTTCAATGGCCAGAGGATACTCTGCGCGGACATAGATATAGCCCTCCTGCTGTCT
>DXUR01000385.1:0-2599 GCA_019417795.1 Clostridiales bacterium
GGAACTGAAAGCCCGTGACCCCATGCGCTGGGTGGGGCTGATGAACACGCTGAAAGCACAAGCAGAGGAAGTCATTTTTACAGAGCTGATTTATCAATAGTTTTTGCAAGCGGAGGCTGCTACTCGCGGCCTCTGTTTGTTTTTTACACTTCCGACATATTTCCTGTCTTGCGTCCTTCGAGCAAATGAAATATAATGAAAAATGTTGTCGGAGGTGCAAATATGGACTATATGACACTCAAAGAGGCAAGCGAGAAATGGGGCGTTTCGTCCCGTCAAGTCAACTATTACTGCGTCGAGGGTCGTATTCCCGGCGCTGTGAAAATGGCCGGTGTTTGGTTGATCCCCAAGGAAACAGACAAACCCGCCGATAGACGATATAAAAAGCAGGTGAAAAACGAAAATGAAAATTCTGTTGGTTGAGGATGATTTGGAAATCAGCAAGTTATTAGCTGAATTTTTGCAGGAAAATGGATATGAAGTTTTTTGCCAATATGACGGGCTTCATGTATTGGATTGCCTGCGGGAAAATAATATCGACTTGATTTTGCTTGATATTATGCTTCCATATCGAAATGGTGATACCGTACTTACAGCGGTAAGAGAATGTTCTACGGTTCCAATCATCATTATTTCCGCCAAAGGAACAACGCAAAACAAAATAGATTTACTGCGTCTCGGTGCAGATGATTATATTACAAAACCGTTTGATATGGAGGAAGTTCTGGCCAGAATTGAAAGTAATCTCCGTCGAGTGCAGTTTCAAAAAGATACTCCTACCTATTTACGTCATGGCGATTTGATTTTGGATTTGAACGATAATACCGCCTTTTTGCAAGGCAGCGAATTGACTTTGACGGCAAAAGAATTTGCAATTTTAGAGTTGCTGATGAAATACCCGGATAAAATATTCTCAAAAGCAAATTTATTTCAAAGTGTTTGGAACACCGAGTATATCAGTGAGGATAACACATTAAATGTTCATATAAGTAATCTCCGTAACAAATTAAAAGCCGTTTGCCCGGACAAGGACTTTATTGATACTGTTTGGGGTATTGGATACCGTTTACACAAAGCCAGAGATTAGACCTCTGGCTTTAGACATTTTTTAGAGATTTCTGTTTGGATTTAAGAAATTCTTTATGATTGCCTCTTACAATCAATCATAAAGGAGGTTGATAACATGAGTTCCATCATTTTACAGGCACATAGTCTGACAAAAAAATACCGGCATACTGTTGCCTTAGATCATATTGACTTGCAAATTGAGAAAGGGAAAATCTACGGTTTTATCGGTCAGAACGGAGCAGGTAAAACTACTTTTCTGCGATTGGTTACAGGGCTGGCTTTCCAGACCAGCGGTACTTTAGACTTATGGGGAAAGAGTTCGGCAAAAGATTTGCAGGAACAGAGAAAGCGGATTGGCTGCATGATTGAAACACCTGCACTCTTTCCGGCCATGACAGCTTATCAAAATATGGAGATACAACGCATCCAACGCGGCATCCCCGATAAAACAGTGATTGAAAAGACTTTGAATATGGTTGGCTTAAAGGACACTGGCAAAAAGAGTGTTCGTAATTTTTCTTTGGGTATGAGGCAACGGCTGGGAATTGCAATCGCTCTCTTGAACACGCCAGAATTTTTAATTCTCGACGAACCGATCAACGGACTTGACCCTGCCGGGATTGTCGAAGTCAGGAATTTGCTGAAATCCTTGAACAAAGAATATGGCATGACAATTTTGGTGTCCAGCCATATTTTAGAGGAACTATACCAAACCGCAACAGAATTTATTTTAATTGACAAAGGGAAAATCATTGAAGAAATCTCCGATCAGGAATTGAATGAACGCTGTAAACGGCATATTGCAATCAAGGCTACCGACCCGCAAAAGGCGCTGCTTGTATTGGAAGAAAAACTTCATACAGAAAATTTCAAGTTGCTGCCCGATGGGACAATTCGCCTGTACGATTATCTTGATGATTTGGAAAAAGTAGCGGCTGTTTTGTCGGATGAGCATATCCTCGTTACAGGGCTTTCTGTATCCGGCGATACACTGGAAGATTACTTTTTAAGCAAGATAGGAGGTTCAGAAAATGTTAAATCTCCTAAATGCTGAGTTTTATAAATTGTTTCATAGCCGGTACTTTTGGGGGATTGTGGCGTTTAATCTTTTTTTGAGCAGTGTGCTGTTGTTAGACAGTATTGGAGAAACATCCAGTTTATTCTTTGCATCGTTATATAATGTGCCTATTCTCTATTTTCTGGCAATCGTCTTTTCCGCGTTGTTTGTTGGAAATGACTTTGGACAAAGAACACTGCAATCCTATATCAATGCAGGCCATAACCGAGGACAGATATTACTTGCAAAACTGGCAGCCTATCAAATAGCCTGTATGACGATTTTAGCTTTACCATTACTGGTACATGGATTGATTGGCGGGCTTTGCTTCAAAGAAAATTTCGTGAGTATTAGCGGCAATCTCTATACCGTTTTGCTTGTGGTTGTTTCTTTATTTGCAATGTGCCTGTTGCCGTTTTTCTTTGCTTTTCTGTTTCGTGATATAGGAAAAACTTTAGCTGTCCCGATGGTTCT
>DXUR01000385.1:2699-3830 GCA_019417795.1 Clostridiales bacterium
ATTGCAATCTGGATTTGCTTTTCACTGCGTAATTCTGCAAAAGCGATTGCTGTTACAGCCGTTACAACGTTTGTACTTAGTCTTTATCTGGGTTTTGGAATGATGTTGAAATTTCCAGTAGCTTTTTTGCCAACTTATCAAATAAGGGAGGCAGTTACCAGCACAGCAATCTTCCAACCATTCCCGATTTTGATTGGAATTGTTTGGGTCGTTGCGCTGTTGATTTTATCATGGTGCAGCTTTCGGAAATGTGAATTAAAGTAGATTTCAATTAGAAAACGGAAAGAGGGAGGTGTCTAAAATAGAGCTACTGCTATTGATTGTATTTTTGCTGTTGCTTATCTTGCTATTCAAATATCTTCAAACAAAACGGCAAATCCGCAATCTATCAAAACAGATAGCTGAATTGGTAAATGGCAAATCTGAGAAAATGCTGGACATCTCTTTAATTGACAAAGATTTGGAACAACTGGCAGGAATACTAAACCAGTATAACGATAATCAAAGGCAGTTGATTGCCAGTACGCTACGCCACGAGAACTATCTGAAAGAGTCGATTGCAAATATTTCACATGACCTGCGGACACCATTGACCGTTATACTCGGACATTTACAGCTATTAAGAAAAGAACCTCTGACAGACAGGCAAGCACAGCGAATAGAAACCATTTTTCACAAAGCAGAAAGAATGAAAGAATTGGTACAGACTTTTTATGACCTGTCTATTTTGGATGCCGAGCAGATAACACCCCGGCGAGAAGATTTTAACCTGTCTAATTTGCTGATAAATCTTATTACAGAGAATGCTCCTGCATTGGAAGCAAAAAATATATCCCCTGAAATTGATTTGCCACCCCATTCTGTCTATCTCAATTCTGATTACAGCATGGTGGAAAGGATTTTACAAAATCTTTTGACAAATGCGATACGTTATTCATCCGGCGACATAAAAATGAGCTTAAAGCAGGCAAGGGAAAATAGGGCTATTTTCACGATTGAAAATCCGATTGATAGCAAAACTGAAATAAATCCCGCCCGCCTCTTTGAACGATTTTATACAGGGGATGCATCCAGACACAACAGTGGTACAGGAGTAGGACTTGCGGTTGTAAAGTTACTGACGGATAAACT
>DXUR01000386.1 GCA_019417795.1 Clostridiales bacterium
CATCTGTGAAGGAGTATAATAAAACCATTGTCAACCCCGATGGCGATGACAGCAACCGCGGACAGAATGCCTTTTTCTATGATGCGGCGGAGGGATTGCTCACTTCGGCCATTCTGATGCTGGCGGAGTTTCTGCCGCCGGATAAGGAGCATCCACAGGAGCGACGGCACATCGTCTCTGTCTTCAAGCTGGTGCAGGATCTGCTGGAGCCCAGCAAGGTAAAGGGCAAGAGTCACTTCCAGCTCCTGATGGGCAAGCTGCCGCCTGACCACCTCCGCAGGACACGGGCGTAATTGGATAGAACAGAAAAGCACAGCCGCTCGTTTTCTCTGAGTTGCTGTGCTTCTGCTTCTTCCTGCACCACGCTGAAAAGCGTCTGAACAGCGCGATTTACCGCTTTCTCACCCGCAATGGCATTGACCGTTACGATCCGGTGCGCTTTCTGGACTACAAGCTGGAAGTTCTGCAAATGCTGCTGTACTGTCTGCCGAGGTTCGACCCGGAGCAGGAAACGGAGTTCCTGAAATACGCGAAACACTATGTCCGGGACGGGCTGCTGTTCTGCCGCATGATGGTCAAAGCCGGTTCCTTTGCCAGCCTTGCGGAGTATCGGCACGTGCGGCAGATTGGCGCGATCTATAACAATTCGGCAAAAACTGCGCAGAAGTCATTTCCGAGTTTGCCGTCCAAAGCGGATACGAGGATGAAAGCGTATCTGCGGATGAACTGCTGACCATTGCCCAGCGCAACCACAGCATTGCCGAAGGCGAGATTGCTGAAATCCGTGGTTGTGCCGTTTGAGATGGAAAGGCTGGATCTGATTTGATCATGATGGAAAGCAAAACGACGCCGTTGACAACATCTTCGGATCGTGCTACAATTTGACTGAAATGATAAATGTGGTCATAAATCCAAGGAGTGTGCGCAGTGGCTTTTACAGACGAACAGAATGAACAGATCCGCAATGACCTGATCCGGGAGGCCCAGCGCTGCGGCATTACCATTGGGATGCGAAAAACCTCTGTGGAGCAACTGGCGGAGGCCGTTGGGATCTCCAAGGGGTCATTTTACAAATTCTTTGATTCCAAAGAGCTGCTGTTTTTCGCTGTACTGGAGGACATCCATACCGAGTGCTTCGCGGCAGCGCAGAAGTCCTTGCAGGAGAATGCACCCCTGTTTCCTGCCGACCGCGCGGCAGCGGCGATCCTGGCGGCCTGCCGTTGGCTCTCCAGGACAAAAGCCTTTGTGTTCATCGAAAATGACGCAGATTTTCTTCTGCACCGACTGCCGGAAGAAGTGAAGACCGCCCACTACCACGATGACGAGACGCACATCCGTACCCTGCTGGAGATGGGCGGCCTGCAGCCCAAGGGCGGTATGGCGCTGGCTGCCGCCACAGTGCGGGGCTTGATTTTAACCGTCTCCCATCAGGAGCAGATTGGGGTACTCTATCCGCAGGTGCTGGAAACGCTGGTGCGCGGGGCTTGCCGGGAATTATTTGCATAAGCGGAAAGGCCGCAGCGATGCGGCTTTTCAAAAGGAATACAGTTAGCTTACCCTAACTCGCTTGTGTCATCTGTGTGAGTTAGAGGAGTTTAACATCTCGTTGTGAGGGCGAAATCATGAGAAACAGTCAAAATTTCTGGGATAAAAACGCCGGGCGGTACGACCGCTTCATGCGCAAGGACGCCGCAGCTTATGAGCAGATGTACGAGCTGCTGCGCCCCGTGGTGCGGCACAAAACCGTGCTGGAGCTGGCGACCGGCACGGGGCTGATCGCCAAAAATATCGTCCGCTCTGCTGACCATATTGAAGCTACCGACGCATCCCAAGAGATGATTGAGCAGGCAAAACAGGGCGTAAAATCTACGAAGCTCTATTTTTCGGTGCAGGATATGTTCCACCTGCCTTATGCCGACGAAAGCTTTGACGTGGTCATCGTGGCCAATGCGCTGCATATCGTGCCGGAGCCGGAGAGGGCTCTCTCCGAAATTCGCCGGGTGCTGAAAGAGGACGGGATACTGGTCGCACCGACCTTTACTCATGCCGGTAATGACTTTCGTGGAAAGGTCAAAGCATTTTTCATGAAGCTGGCGGGCTTTCCGCTGCACAGCAAATGGACGAGTGCAGATTATCTTTCGTTCCTGCGGGAAAACGGCTGGATGGCGCGGAAAAGCACCGTGCTGAAAGCGTCCTTCCCACTGACCTACGCAGAGTGTGTGAAATCGGAGGGATGAACCATGCAGATATTAGAACACGGGCAGGAACATGAGCGGACACTGCTGTTTTTTCCCTGCACCGCAGAGCCTGTATGGGCTTTTGCCGACACGATCACGCTGCTTTCTCAGAGATGGCATGTTTTTCAGGTGGTGTATGACGGCCATCAGCCGGAGTATCCCGGGGATTTCACCTCAGTCGAGCAGACCGTGGACGAGGTGATCTCCTATTTGAAGAGCCACGGCGTCTCCCGTCTGGGTGGGGCCTACGGCTGCTCCATGGGCGGTGCCTGCCTGACCCGTATGCTGGCATTGGGGGAAATGCCCATCGACCGGGCCATCATCGACGGCGGGATCACCCCTTATCAGCTGCCCTTCTTAGTGCGAAAGCTGCTGCTGGCTCGGGATGTGCTGTCCTTCAAAATGGCGGCAAACAGCCGAAAGGTTCTGGAAGCGGCCTTTCCGCCGGAACGGTTTACCACCGCAGGGCACGACCCCAAAAAGGAGTACGACGCCATGGAAGCCTATCTCAAAACCTTTTCCGATCGGACGATCCGCAATGTATTCTGGTCTGCCAACAACTATGCGCTTCCGAAGCGCTCCGCTAAAATCGGTGCGAAAATCACCTACTGGTACGGCGACGACGAAAAGAAGGATCGCAGGCGGGATATCCGGTTCATCAAGCGCTATTTTCCTAAGGCGCGCATCCATGGCATCCCCAAGATGGCCCATGCGGAGCTGGTGATGGTACACCCGGAAAAATTCTGCCGGTATGCGGAAAAATTTCTGACTATGCAAGCGGAGGAAATATGACATGAGAGAAAAAATCAAGCTCTCCGGCGTGCCGGAGACCATGCTGCAAACCGTTTATGCAAGGGCGAAAGAGAGCAGCGGCAGAGGTGCGATCCACGATGCGAAAGCGGAGGAAATCGTCGAGCGGCTGAATTACGATTTTTCCCTTGCGGACAAGGACACCGCCATGCGCAGCGGCGTCATTGCCCGGACCATTGTGCTGGATCAGCTGACAAAGGCGTGGCTTGCGGCGCATTCGGGTGCGGTGGTGGTCAATATCGCCTGCGGGCTGGATACCCGCTGCTATCGGATGTCGGGTTATGCGCATTGGTATAACCTCGACCTGCCGGAAACGATGGCGGTGCGGGAAAAGCTTCTGCCGGAAAGCGGTACGATTTCGCAGATTACCATGTCCGCCATGGAAGATTGGGGCAGCGAAATCAGCGAGCAGAATGTGCCGGTGCTGATCGTCATCGAGGGACTGACCATGTACCTTTCCGAGAGGAACATACAGCGTATTTTCACGGTGATTTCCAGCCGGTTTTCCAACGCCACAGTCTTTGTGGAAACCATGAATCCTACGATAGTGCGGCACTTCAAGGAGAAATCCATTGACGCAAGCAACGCAAAATTCAACTGGGGAATCAAGAATGGGAAAACACTTGCCGAACTGCTGCCGGATTTTCGCTTTGTGGAGGAACACAGCTTAACCGAGGGCATGGCGGCATTTGCGCCAGTTTACAAGCTGCTGGACAGGCTGCCCGCCGTGCGGAATATTTCCAATAAGATCATCGTTCTGGAAAAGGAGTTGTAGAAGATGT